>DDYQ01000173.1 GCA_002348005.1 Desulfobacteraceae bacterium UBA2230
TTCGGGCAGATTCTGTCGCAGCGGCTGCTGGACGTTCCGCGGTATGGCCCGATCAACGTGCATGCCTCGCTGCTTCCCAGATACCGCGGCCCGGCGCCGATCCAGTGGGCCATCCTGCGCGGTGAAAAAGAGACCGGCATTACCACGATGCGCATGGACCGCGGTGTCGATACCGGTGATATTCTGCTCTCCGCGCGCACGCCCATCCACCCCCACGACACATCGGCCACGCTGCACGACCGGCTCGCCCATCTGGGGGCTGAATTGCTGCTCGAAACGCTTGACGGGCTGCAGCGGAGAGAAATTATTCCACGGGCGCAGAACCATCCGCTGGCCACCCATGCACCCATGCTGAAAAAAAGCGACGGCCGCATCGACTGGCGCCTCCCGGCAGAAACGATCGACAGGTTGGTGCGCGCCATGATCCCCTGGCCGGGCGCATACTGTTTCTGGGAAACACAGCGATTGAAAATCTTTCGAACCTCCGTGATCGCCGAAGCGCATCAGGTTGAACCCGGAACGGTTCTGCCCGGCTTTGCGGATGAATTGCGGGTGGCTGCCGGACAGGGCCAGCTCTCGATCCTTGAAATCCAAGGGGCTTCTGGCAAACGCCTTTCAATCAAAGCATTCCTGCGCGGCCATCCTATCGCGCCCGGCACCCATCTTCTCTGAGACCACTGAATGACCGCACCCCGACGCATCGCCGTGGATATTCTGCAACAGGTCGAAAAGGGGCATCATACCCTTGACCGCTGTCTCGAGCGCTTCGCCCCCGTCATCGAACCGCTCAACCGTGCCGACCGAGCCTTGACCCACGCCCTGGTCTACGGCGTTTTACGCTGGAAAAAGCGGCTCGATTGGACGATCGACCACTATGCACGGCAGCCGTCCAAAATCGATCCGCTGGTGCGCACCATTCTGCAGCTCGGGCTTTTCCAGATCCTGTTCATGGACCGCATTCCCAAACCGGCGGCGGTTCATACCGCCGTGGAACTGGTCAAGACCGTGGGCCGCAGTTGGTCCGCCGGTTTTGCCAACGGTGTGCTGCGCCGCGCCGCCGCCGCTCCCGAACCGGCCTTGCCGGACGCCACGGCTGATCCGGTGCGCGCCCTGGCCGTCGCCCATGCTTTTCCCTGCTGGCTGGTGAAACGTTGGCTGGAGCGTTTCGGCCCCGCCGAAACAGAAGCCCTCTGCCGGGCGGTGAACCGGATTCCGGAGATCACGCTGCGCACCAATACCTTGCGAAGTACACGCGCCCAATTGCTGGGGCAAATTGCGTCCGACGTGCAGCATGCAGCCCTTACCCCGCATGTTCCCGAAGGCATCCGCGTCACATCGCCACACCGCCCCCTGCTGGAGTGGGAGGCGTTCAAGGAAGGTGCTTTTCAAGTGCAGGATGAGGCGGCCCAGATCGTCGGCCATCTGCTGGGCCCCCGACCCGGCGACCGGGTCTGGGATGCCTGCGCCGGTTTGGGCACCAAATGCGCCCATCTCGCCCAGATGATGCAAAATCAAGGGCATATCCTGGCCACCGATTCGCAACCGTTCAAACTGTTCCTGCTTGAAAAGGAAATGCGGCGCCTGGGGATCGATATCGTCGTGACTTCGGTCATGGATCTGGCACGCGCCACCACCGACCCGATCGGGCTTCTTTTCGACCGCATCCTGGTGGATGCGCCTTGCTCCGGCCTGGGCGTGCTGCAAAAAAATCCGGATGGCAAATGGCGCCACGATCCCCAAACCCTTCAACGCTTCAGGTCACATCAGGTGAAACTGCTCGCTGCCGCGGCGCAGCGTTTGAGTCCGGCTGGCGTACTGGTCTATTCGGTATGCAGCTTCGAACCGGAAGAGAACGCCGGTGTGATCGAGGACTTTTTGCAAAAGCATGACGAATTTGCTATACAACCGCCAATGCTGCCGTCGGTGCAGGAGGCGGATCGTTTCATCTCCCCCCGAGGATTCATCCAAACCTTACCGCACCGGCACAATATGGACGGCTTTTTCGCGGTGGCCCTGACGCGACATTAGCCTTCAATCCCGGATCTTGAATCGCATGACGGTTTACGAATACACAGCCCTGGATGCCAAGGGAAAGACCCATTCGGGCATCATCGACGCCGATGGCGCCCAGTCTGCACGCCAGAAAATCCGCGCGGCCGGCAATTTCCCGGTCAATGTGCGCGAAATCAAAGAGGACGCGGCGCAGAAAAGCGACCGGCGATCTTTTTTCGTGCAGCGTTTTTTCACGCGTGTACGTCCGGCCGAAGTGGCGGTGATGACCCGCCAGCTGGCAACCCTCATCGGGGCTGGCTTTCCGCTGGTTTCTGCCCTTGAGGCCTTGGTGCACCAGGTCTCGAGCCCGGGTCTCAAGAAAACCATCGCGCGCATCAAGGGCGACATCGTCGAAGGCAGCAGTTTTGCGGCCGCATTGGGTAAATACCCGCACGTTTTTTCACCGCTTTTCGTAAACATGGTACAATCTGGCGAGGCCTCCGGCACGCTTGAAATCGTCCTGGAACGCCTGGCCGATTTCACGGAAAAACAGCAAGCCCTGCAAAACCGCGTGGTCACGGCCATGATCTACCCGTTGATGATCATTCTCATCGGCTTGCTGATCCTGGTCTTTCTGTTCATCTATGTCATCCCGAACATCACCTCGATTTTCAAGGACATGCAGCAGGAACTGCCTCTGCCGACCCTGCTCCTGATCGGCGCCAGCGACCTGCTCAAAGCCTATTGGTGGGTCCTGCTCCTATTGGCCGGTGCGGTACTGATCGGCATGCGGCGACTTCGAAGAAGTGCCAAGGGACGCTACTGGATCGACAAGACCATTCTCAGGCTGCCCATCTCCGGCACGCTGACGCGCAAACTGGCGGCAGCGCGTTTTGCCCGCACGCTGGGGTCGCTGCTCGAAAACGGGGTCTCCATGCTGCCCTCTCTCGAAATCGTGCGCAACATCGTCGGCAACCTGACCATTGCCGAAGTGATCGAAGGGGCCAAGTCCGAAGTCGGCAAAGGCCAGCCGCTGGGCAAGGCGCTGGATGTCAACGGAACCTTTCCGCCGATTGCCATTCAGATGATCCAGGTCGGCGAACAGAGCGGCAACCTGGAGGAGATGCTCACCAAAGTGGCCGACGCTTTTGAGCGCGAGGTCGAAACCACGATCATGCGCCTGACCGCGCTTTTGGAGCCTGTCATGGTTCTGGTCATGGCCGGCATGGTGTTGCTGATCGTGCTGGCCATATTTCTACCGATTCTCGAAATGCGCACTTTGGTGCGCTAAAATTAAATAATATCGGTTAAATACGTCATTTGCTTGAACCTTGACTAATGAATTGCAGAGCGTAGAAGCGACACGACATTTCTTGTTATGCCCGGTGTGCTGATCGACTCAAAGGACCTTACACTTTCAAACCAGCCGTGTTGAAAGTTCGGACAAACCCAAGTATAAACGCATCATACGCGCTGCGTGGCGGATCGTGGCCCGCACACGCTGCGCTCAATCGACGGAGGGTTTTACATTGATGATGAAACGCTGCCCGCTTAAAGCCGCATATGGTTTTACCCTGATCGAATTGTTGGTGGTCATCCTGATTCTCGGCCTGCTGGCCGGAATCGTCGGGCCGCGGCTGTTCGGCCATACCGACGAGGCCAAGATCACCAAGGCCCGGGTCCAGATCGAAAACCTGGGCACCGCCCTGAAGATGTACAAGCTGGATAACGGCGTTTTCCCGAGCACGGAACAGGGGCTCGAGGCGCTGGTTGGGATGCCTCAGGGCGGCGATGCTCCCAGGAAATGGCGCAAAGGGGGTTATCTCGAAAAAGGACAGGTGCCAAAAGATCCATGGGGCAACGATTATCTCTATTTGTGTCCCGGCGTCCATGGCGATTTCGACATTACCTCCTATGGTGCTGACGGTGCTCCGGGCGGTGAGGAAATCAACAAGGACATCAATAACTGGGACCTCATCGACTAGCGGATGGGATCTCCGACCAATCAAATGCACGGGCTCCATCCGCAGGCGCCTGCCCTGGAAACAGCTCTCCGGACGCTTTCTGCAGGTTCGGGGAGGAGGCGCGGGGCGAACTGGCAGGACGGCATGAGCGATGCATCTTCCCGATCCTCGGCGGGATTCACCCTGATCGAACTGATGGTGGTGATGCTGTTGATCACCATCCTGCTGGCCGTGGCCATTCCGCGATTCGGTTCCGGACCGTTTCAGGATCCGGTCAAAAAAGTGAGCCGCTGGACCATCAATACCGTACGCAGCCTGAGGAGCGCGGCGGTCCAGAAACACAAGCAATACAGCCTGATCGTCGACCTGAGCCGTCATCGCTTGTGGGTCGCGAACGAGGAGATGAACGAAGAGGCCCTGTCGCAGGAGGCCGAGAACGCCTTCAGACTGCCCTCTTCCATGCGTATTGTCAGCGTGCAGTTTCCTGACAAAGAACGCGTTTCGGTCGGAACGGTGGAAATCCATTTCTATCCCTCCGGCTATTCGGATAAGGCCGTGATTCACATGGAAAAAGATCGTACCGAAAGCTATTCATGGGTCTTGGAGCCACTCCTGCCAAAGGTCAAGTTCTATGAAGAATGGGTGCAGCTCTAATCCTCACGGATGTACTTCTGCGGATGCGCCCCGTGGCTTTACGCTGCTGGAAGTAATGGTGGCCCTGGCCATTTTGTCGATCGCCCTGACCAGCATTTACCGCCTGCACAGCCAGACCTTGACCATGAGTGCCAGGGCCCGTTTTTACAGCCAGGCGCCGCTTCTGGCGCAGCAGAAACTCTCCGAGATCGAACGGCAGGGAGTGAAAGACAGCCAGAGCGGCTCGGGCGATTTCGGCCAGGACTATCCGCATTATACATGGTCGGTCCAAATCGAAGATGTACAATCCGAAACACTGCTCAAAGATCGCAAGTACCATCTGGCGCGCATCGATGTCAGCGTCGCCCAAAGCGAGGACGAAACCTATCATCTGCGGACCTTTCGATTCTATACGGAATGAGACCGGCACGGCCGGCAATTCGCCCCGCCACGGCTTCACTCTGGTGGAAATTCTGATCGCGATGTTTATCCTGACCATCGTGGTTTCAATGGTGTTTGCTTCCTTTGATGGTATTTTCGGGTCGTCCGAAGAAGTCAATGCGGCCAGTGACATTCTTGAAATGGGCAACGCCTGCCTGGATCGGATTTCACGCGACTTGAAGGCCCTGCATATCGCTCAGACGCCGCGCTACAAGCCGCCCGATATAGATGACAAGCCGCACATGCACCGCTTCGAGGCCGAGGAGCAAACAGCAGGCGGCGAGTCTTTTTCCAGGCTGCGGTTCACCTCCCTGGCCCATCTGCCTCTGAATCAGGAGATCATGGAAGGCATCGCCGAAATTGTCTTTTATGTACAGGATGACCGGGAGCAGGGAATTGTGCTGCGCCGTGCGGACAAGCTCTACCCTTATCCCGAATTCGAGGAAAACAGCGAAGACCCGATTCTGTGCGAGCTGGTGCGCGGCTTCGAAATGACCTTCTATGACGACAAAGGGCGTGATCACAAGGAATGGAATTCGGAATCGACCAATTTCGATTACGCCACGCCGCGCAGCGTGGCGATCAAGCTGATCGTGGGTACCGAAACCCATTCATTCACCTTGACGACGGAGATCGCACTGCCGGTCTATCGTCATGAGCCGGTGAAAAAATGATGTCTTGAAGCGAAAGAGCTGAACGTTCTCAGCGGGAATGCTGTCGATTCCGAATCCATCGGTCGCTTCCTTTCAGCGCTTGACTTTCAGCTCTCACGCAAACCCGTGAGCATGCGAAATGAACTTAGACCCTCAACGAACCAGATTCACCAAGACGTCCTGCAAGGCCCAGCGCGGCATGGCCGTGATCATGGCGCTTTCGGTAGTCCTGCTGCTGGCCAGCGCGGCGCTTGAACTGCACATGAACGAGCGCTCCAACCTGCTGAACACCGCCGCGCTGAGTGATCGCCTGTCTTTGGAACAGATGGCCGCCGCAGGGGTGCATGCGGCTATGGCGCTGTTAGTCAAAGACCGTCTGGAATCCGAGACCGACTCGCTGCAGGAGGATTGGGCTGATCCGGACACGCTGGCCGCTCTGACGGAAGAGATCACCTTTGAACAGGGCAAGCTTGAAGTTCACATTGCGGATGAATTGGGCAAGATTCAGATCAATGCACTGGTACGCTTTCCTGAAGGGAGGCAGTTCAACGAAGCTCAGCGTCAAATGTGGGAACGGTTCTCCGCGGGGCTGCTCTCAGTGCAGGAAGCGGTGGATGAATCCGATATGCCGACCATCATCAATTCGGTCAAAGACTGGCTCGATTCTGGCGATGACGATGCCATCACGGGATTGAGCGGCGCCGAAAGCGACTACTATGAAGCCCTCGATCCTCCGTATGCCTGTAAAAACGGTCCCTTCGACGACTTGTCGGAAGTACGCCTGGTCAAGGGTATCACTCCGGAGATTTTCAACGGAGCGGGGGGAACAGCCGGACTGGGTGCCTATGTGACTGTATACGGTGCCGAACCGTCGGGGGACGGAGATTATTCATTTCCCGGCAGGATTAATATTAACACGGCCGAGTTGCCGGTCCTTTCGGCGTTGCTGCCGCCTGAAGCCGCCGACTTCGCCTCCCTGATCGTCGAATATCGCACGGCCTTAAGCGGCAATCAGTTCACCAACGATCTGACCAACATCAACTGGATTAAAAATGTTCCCGGAATGGCCGATGTACAAATCGATCCGGCCCTGATCAGCGTGTCGAGCACCATATTCCGGATCGTTGCCACCGCCAGCACTGAGGATACGCAGACCACCGTAACGGCGGTGGTGCAACGTCTGCGGTCGGCCGAAACAGAGCCCTGGCAATGTAAGATCTTGAATTGGAAGACTCAATGACATATAACTCTTACAGCAAAACACCGCGGTTGCGCGTCTCGGAAATCGGTACGCGCCGATCGGCGGTTCCGCCACCGGATTGGCACGCGACGTATCCACCCATCCGGGAGCGCTGGATCAGTCTTTGAGAACTGCATTTTTTCTTTATAAAGAGAGCTCATGAGCCGCCAAATACTCGCTATCGATATCCGCAATCACGCCGTTGCGGCCATTCTGCTGAATACAGGTCTAAAAAGCAGCAGCATTGAGAACTGCGCTTACCTGCCCTTTCCGGCGGACGCCGTTCCGGCAGAAGCTTTGCGCATCACCCTTGCGGAACTGCTGACCCGTGTACCGGTAAACGGCGCCAGCGTAGTGGTCGCCTTGCCTGCCGACAAAGTACTATACCGTTCCGTCAACATGCCCTTCAAGGAAGACAAAAAGATTCGCCAGGTACTGCCGTTTGAACTCGAGCCTGGGTTGCCGGTGGCCGTCGAAAACCTGGTGATCGATTATCAGAGAGGAACGGGCGGCGGGTCCGGCGAAGTACTGGCCGTGGCGATAGAGAAGCCCCTGCTGCAGGAATACCTGGATGCCCTGTCGGCGGCCGGCCTGCCTGCGCAGCTTGTAGTACCGGGTGGCTTTGCAATGGCCAACAGCCTGCAGACGCTGGATCCGCAAATGCCGGAACACGCCCTGGTCCTCGACGTCGACGATCGAAATGCCTGCCTTTTTGCCCTGGTGTCCGGTAAAATCGCCATGGTGCGCACATTGCCGGTCCGATTGCATTCGGATGACCGCGAATCGGCGGTGGAAGCATTCGCTCAGAAAATCCGCCAGTCCATCACTGCATTTGCCGAAACCGTGGCAATCGAGTTCAACCCCAGCGTGGTCTATGTATGCGGACCGGCCCTGCATGAAGCAGCCACCCTGCAGGCGCTCAATCGGGCCCTGGAACTGCCCACGCACCCTGTAGATTTTCTGGCCTACCTGCCCAAGGTCGGTCTCTCGAGCCATGTCACCGATTATACCCCCTGGCGCCACGACAATGCACTGGCGCTTGCCTTGATCGAAGCCGGTGGCCGATCGTGCCCCGGTTTTCACCGCAGCAGTTCGCCCTTGCGCGATTACTGGATCGCCTATCGTGCCCTGATCAGATTCCCGGCCATCACAGCGGCTGTCGTGCTGTTACTCGCAATGGGCGGCGTATTATTGGACAACCATCTGCTGCAGAACAAGGTGAACCAACTCGATGCCGCCATCGTCGATATCTACACGCAGTCATTTCCGGCTGCTGCCCGCACCACCGGCACCCTGGCAGTAGAGCAGATGCGCTCTCGCGTTGCCGAGCTCAAAAAAGGCGGCGACGGGGGGCAATCGGGTATGCCGGTTCGCAATATGGATGTCTTGCTGGAGATCAGCCGGCTGATCCCCCCGGAACTTGACGTCGTCCTGGACCGCCTGATGACCGGCGACAGTTCACTGACCGTTTCAGGGGAAACGCCGGCTTTCAATGTCGTCGACGACGTTAAAGGCCGATTGTCGGGCAGTCCGCTTTTCAAACAAGTGACCATCGCATCGGCCAACATGGACAAAGCGGGCAATAAAGTCCGCTTCAAGCTCAAGATTGACCTATGAAAAACCTGTCTTCACAAATCACCTCGCTTCGCTCGCTGTCATTCAAATCGTTGCCGCTGCCGTTCACGCTGCAGGCCCGCGAGCGCCGGATCGTTGCAGTTGCCGCCGCGCTACTGGTTGTGCTGCTGGTGCTGCAGGTTCTCATTTTTCCGGTGGTGGACAAACGCTCCCAGTTGCGGCGTCAAATCACCACCAAGACCCTCAACCTGCACGACATGCAGGCGCTGAAAATTGAATATGAAACCTTGACGCGCAGCGTCCGGGATACCGCAAACGACCTGCAGCGCCGTTCCAAAGGCTTTACGCTCTTCTCTTATCTGGACGCACTGGCCGGACGCAGCGGAATAAAACAGAACATTGTTTACATGAAGCCGTCCACGACCCAGCTGAAAAACAGCCCCTATGCGCTCTCTATCGTGGAAGTGAAAATTCAGTCGTTGACCATGGGGCAGCTGATTGATTTTCTGCACGGCATCGAAAACGGCAAAGACCGGGCCTGGATCCGGCGCATGTCGATTGCCAAGGATGACAGCAACACCGGTCTGATAACTTCGGTCCTGCATGTGGAGACCCATCAGCTTTGATGAAACGAAACTCCCAAATCGCCTTCTACTGCCTCTATGCGCTGATCGCAGCCCTATTTTTCCTTTATGTGCGCTTTCCTTCCGATACGGTTCAGGAACTTGTTTCGGTGCGCGTCGCCCAGATCGACCCGCTGCTGGCGATCAATTCCCGGACCGTGCGACCGACGCTGACCGGCGGCCTGAATTTCCAGAGCCTGACGGTGAGTTACGCCGACATGGCGCTGTGCACGCTCGAAAACCTCAAGTTGAGCCCTGAACTGTTTGCCTTGCTGCGCGGTCACCAGAATTTCGATTTCCGCGCCCCCATGGGGGACGGCACGCTCAAGGGGCGCGTGGAAATGGCGCTGGATGCCCAGAAATCCCAAACCCGGGTCAGCATCAACATGAGCGGCGTCCCGATGGAGTCCCTTGAAATTCTGAAGCGCTATCCGGCCTATCAACCCAGTGGCACCCTGAACGCCCACGTGGAATTCGACAGCCGCAAGGGCGCGGACGGAACGGCCAAGCTCAATCTCGAGATCATGCCGGCCAGACTTGCCTTTGCTCCGCCGTTGATGGGCTTGGAGCAACTCGACTTCACCAGGGTGCAGGCCGAAATGAATTTGTCGTCGCGCATGCTGCAGATCCGGCGCTGGGAAGCCACCGGACCGCAGATCGACAGCCGCGCCAGCGGTTCCATCGTTCTGCGCCAGCCTCTGGGTGCCAGCCGGGTCACCTTGGCCTGCACCGTCAAACCGCAGGCAGGCTTTCTGGCCGAACACAAGAACGATGTACTGGGCGGTCTGCTGGCCTCGGCCAACGCCCAAAACCGAGGGATGGTCTTCCGCATATCCGGCACACTGGATCATCCCAGCTACGTAATGCGGTAACCATATGATACAACGCGCCATCGTGATTCTTAATCTGTTTCTGCTCACCCTGGGGGCTTATTTCGGTGTGGGGTTGGTTTACCGGGTTCTGGCGATGCAGGTCCAGCCGGATCTGCCGGCAGCCCTGCCGAGCGAGACCCGCATGAACCGCGCCGATCTGGCCGGGCAGCCCCGCAACCACTATGAACCCATCCTGGTACGGGATCTTTTCAAAACCCGGAAAACACCCCAAACGCCGCTGCCGGCCGACCAGGCGCTCAATCTGGAAGAGCTTGAGCAGACCCAACTGAAACTGAAACTGTGGGGAACGGTCTCCGGCAGCGAGGAAGCTGCCTATGCGGTAATCGAGGATACTCAACAGCGTGAGCAGGACCTCTACCGCACGGGCGACAGCATCCAAAACGCCACGATCAAAGCAATCCTGCGGGCCAAAGTCGTCCTGAACGTCGACGGAAAGGACGAGGTTTTATCAATGGAAGATGTCGAAACGCTGCGGAGACCCGGCCCATCCCCTGTGGCGCAGAGAATGCCCCCTGCACGGTATGCCCGTGGGCCTATGGACATGGAGCAACGCATTTCGCTGCGGCGTGAAATGATCAACGAAGCCATGCAGGATGTCTCCAAACTGGCGACTGAAATCGCCATCGTTCCGCACATGGAGGACGGTCAGCCCAGTGGTCTGGCGCTGACCAATATCAAACCGAATTCGATCTTCCGTCAGATGGGGCTGCGCAATGGCGATATCCTGATGGGGGTGGACGGTTCTGAAATCCGCACGGTGGACGATGCCTTGCGCCTGTACGAAAGTCTCAAGCAGGCATCCAATGTGAATGTTCAACTCAAGCGGCGCGGAGAGGAGCGCGTCATCAACTATAGTATCCGATAATCATTGGGTTCTCCGGTTGACGACCGTACCAAATACCGCTAAAGTATCAGGTACCGGTAGCCGATCCTCTGCGGCACGGGCGACTGTACCCGATTTGCACTTACTCTAAATCGAGATAGATAAATGCATATGCTTGTCAGGTTTCGCTTCCGCTTATTTTTGGCCATAGTGATCGTCTGCTTCTGGACGTCTTCACTCGTTCGGGTGCAAACCACCTGGGCCCAGGATACTGACGCACCGGAACCCCCCGAGATCAGCGATGACGTCCAGACCCCGGACGAGGAGGAGGCCGCGCCTGAACCCGAGGCGCAGATCGAGGAACCAGCCTATACCCGGGAGGTCCCCACGGAGCGGGTGCCGCCTGCCGGACCGATGCCCCCATCCGCGCCAGGGAGCGGAAAAGTGGAGCTCTCCAACGGCGAGCGCCTGGTTTCGATCGATTTCAACAGTGTCGACATCGGGGTTTTCATCAAATTCATCAGCGATCTGACCAAGAAGAATTTCGTCATCGATGACCGCGTCAAGGCCAGGGTCTCGATCGTCTCGCCGGGCAAGATCACGGTGGCCGAAGCGTATAAAGTTTTCGAATCGGTCCTGGAAGTGCATGGCTTTGCCGCGGTTCCAGCGGGTGAAATCACCAAAATCGTGCCCGCCCCGGAAGCCCGCACCAAAAACATCAAGACCCGCCTGCAGGAAGAATCGGGAACAGTGGGCGATACCGTTGTCACGCAGATAATTCCCATGCGCTACGCGGATACGGAAGAGATCAAACGCCTGTTCACGCCGCTAGTCTCCAAAAGCGCCGTGATTCTCTCCTACGCGCCCACCAACACCCTGATCATCACCGATGTGCAGTCCAACATCAACCGACTGCTGAACATCCTCAGAGCCATCGATGTCACGGGCGTCGGCCAGCAAATTGCGCTCATCCCGGTGGAGAACGCCGATGCGTCCAAACTCGTGAACCTGCTCAACACGATATTCAAGTCGCCCCAGCGCGCCGGCAAGCCCACTCCCGAAAAAGGCATTACTTTCGTAGCCGACGAGCGCACCAACATTATCGTTGTGATGGCCAGTGAGGGCGATACGGAAAATATCCGCCAATTGATCAGGAGCCTGGACAAGGAGACGCCTCGCGGCCAGGGCAAAATCCATGTCTACTACCTGGAGCACGCCGCCGCCGAGGATCTGGCAAAAGTGCTGCAGGACATTCCCCAGCAGCGGGGCGGCGCCCCCCAGGCGGAAGGCAAACCCGCAGCCCCGGTAGTTTCGGATAAAGTGCGCATCACGGCCGATAAGGCCACCAACAGCCTGATCATCATGGCTGAAATGGAAGAGTACTTAACCATCGAGAATATCATCCGCAAAATCGATATCCCCCGCGCCATGGTGTACATTGAAGCCCTGATCATGGAAGTCAACGTCAACAAAGACTTCCGGCTGGGCACGGAATGGGCGGTGGGTTCAGAAACGACAGTAGACGGCAAGGACAGCGTGTATGGCGGCGGTTTCGGGGGTGGCGCACTCGGCGGCGATCCGGGTTACCAGAATCTCGGCGTGTTCGGTGCGGATTCCGGTGTGTCGGCGGTTCCCCTGCCGCCCGGCTTTTCGCTGGGTATATTTGGAGAAGCCATCAGGATTGGAGATCTTCTTTTCCCAAGCATCGGAGCCATCGCGCAGGCCTATAAGAAGGACAGGGATGCACGCATTCTCTCCACGCCCCAGATCCTGACGACCGACAACCAGGAAGCCAAGATATATGTCGGCCGCAACGTTCCCTTTCAGACCACGGCCACGGCCACTCAGACCGGCAACGAAGTCTACAACTCCTTTGAGTACCGCGATGTGGGCAAGACCCTCAAGATCACGCCCATGATCAGCAAGGACCGCATGGTGCGTCTGAACCTGGCCCTGGAGGTGACCGAACTCGAATCGACTTCGGAATTCCGGCCGACCACGCTCAAGCGCACCGTGGAGACCACGGCGATCGTCCGGGATCGGCAAACCATCGTACTGGGCGGACTCATCGACGACACCTCCAGCGTGACCGATTACCGTGTGCCCTGCCTGGGCGACATCCCGCTGCTGGGCATGGCCTTTCGCTCGCAAGCGACGGGCGCAGCAAAAACAAATCTCTACGTATTCCTGACCCCGAGAGTCATCCAGTCTCCGGATGAAGCCGTGGAGGTCTCCCAGCGAAAGCGCGGAGAAATCGAATCCCTGCGCGACCAGGAGAAGGAGATCAAGCTGTACAACAGACGGCAGGACCCGTCACCGGAGACGCCGCAGAACGTGGCCCCGCAGTCCAGAATCGAATCGTACAACTACCGCGAAGAGAAAGCCCCGGATCAACCGCAGCCCGAGGTGCTGAAAGAACCGGCTGCCGATCGCTCGCTCCCCCTCCCTCCGAATGCCACGCCGACTCAGCAAACACCGGTTCCGGCGGAAACGGCCCCGCCGCAGCCAACGGGAGCCGTGGAAACCAAACCGGCACCGACTCAGGAGCCGCCGGCCACATCTCCGGCGGCAGCGCCCTCTGCCGTTCAACCGGAATCGACCCACCGGGCGGTGGCACCCGCCCCGGTGGCCGGCACCGCATCGCAGCCGGTGGTTACGCAGAAGCCTGCGACCGGCAAAATCGCGACACCCCCCAGCGATCGAGCGGGCGGCTATACGATCCAGGTCGCTTCGCTGCAGACCCCCGAAGCCGCCGACCAGCTCCTCCAGGAACTGACGGCGCTCGGTTTTGCGGCCTATGTGGTACGCGCCGAAAACTCCGGCAAAATCTGGTACCGCCTGCGGGTGGGCTATTACGACCAGCAGAAACCAGCCGAGGAGGTGATGGCCCAATTGCGCACCAACCGGTACAACCCCATTCTACTCAAACTATAGCATCATGGATCTTAACCACATTCTCAAACATCGCTTCGGCGTCTCCGACGATGCCCTGGCCGAAGCCCGCCATATCCAGCAGGAAAAGGGCGGCCGTCTGGGCGACATTCTGGTCCAGCGCCAAGCCGTTTCGGAAGTTCAACTGCTCGAAGCGCTCAGCATGCAGTATGAAATTCCCTTCTGGCCCGAACTGCCCATCGAGAATATTGGCAGCGGCGTTTTTTCGAAGAACATCTCGATTCAGTTCCTCAAGCGCCACTTTATGGTGCCTCTGGCGGTGCCCAATACCGCCGCCGGCCCATCGCCCCAGAATTCCGCCAAGGATTCGGCGGATGATGCGTCGATATGCATTATCGCACTCAACGATCCCAGCAACCTGAACGTGGTGGACGACCTGGCCCGCATTCTGGCGCTGGACAATCCCAAGCTGGTGCTCTCCACGCGCCAGGCCATTTCGGCGGCCATCAACCTGGCGTTCGATCTGAACCAGGATTCGGCCCAGCAACTGGTCGAAGACATGGAAGAAGAGAGCACCATCTTCAGTGAAATCGAAGATGCCGCCGACCTGCTGGAAGATACCAGCGATGCGCCCATCATCAAACTGGTCAACCACATCCTTTCCCAGGCAATCAAGGCGCGGGCCAGCGATGTGCATATCGAGCCGGCGCAGGAAAGTTTCAAGGTGCGCTACCGGGTAGACGGCATCCTGTACGATCTGCTGACACCGCCCAAATGGATCCAGGCGGCTCTGGTATCGCGCATCAAAGTCATGGCCAAACTCAATATCGCCGAAAAGCGCCTGCCCCAGGACGGCCGCTTCGAGGTCAAGATCGGGGACCAGAAGATCGACGTGCGCGTCTCCACCCTGCCGATTTCCTTCGGCGAACGGGTGGTGATGCGGCTCTTGAACAAATCCAGCTCGGTTTTCGAGTTGCGCGAATTGGGCCTTTCGGTCAAGCAGCTGGAAATTATAGAAAAACTGGCGCATTCGCCCAACGGTATCATCCTGGTGACCGGACCGACCGGCAGCGGCAAAACGACCACGTTGTATTCCGTACTTTCTTCGATCAATACGCCTGATATCAACATCATCACCATCGAAGATCCAGTGGAGTATCAGCTCAAGGGGATCAGCCAGATTCAGGTCAATCCCAAAATCGACCTGACCTTCGCGCGCGGCCTGCGCTCAATCGTACGCCAGGACCCGGACGTGATCCTGGTGGGCGAAATCCGCGACCGTGAAACGGCTGAAATCGCCGTACAGTCCGCCCTGACCGGCCATCTGGTCTTCTCCACGCTGCACACCAACGATTCGGCCAGCGCCATCACCCGCCTGGTGGACATCGGGGTCGAACCTTTTCTGATCTCCTCTTCGGTGCTGGCGGTGATCGCCCAGCGTCTGGTGCGTGTACTGTGCGAACACTGCAAGGAGGCGTATAAACCCGACTTGACCGTGCAGGCCCTGGGCATACGGCCCGACCTCGTAAGCCAGTATACATTTTATCGCGCCAAAGGCTGCGACAAGTGCTTTCAAACCGGTTACCGCGGGCGGATCGGCATCTACGAGATCATGATTATGAATCACCACCTGAAGACCATGATTCAGCGCACCTTCGATGCCTACCAGATCAAACAGGAGGCGATCAAACAGGGTTTGGTGACGCTGCGCCGGGACGGCATCGACAAAGTACTGCGCGGTATCACGACCATCGAAGAGGTTGTTCGCGTCAGTCAGAAATAGCATCGCGCTTCGCGGAAGCGGTGCTTGAGCACTGCCCCGCCCAAATGACGCCGCTCACCGCAGATCGAGGCATCCATCAGGGTCCCGTCAAATCGCGTAACAATCAGAAATCAGGTGCTGGCAAAATGAGCAGTCTATCACCGAAATCTCAACCGAGTGTAATAATTACGGCTCCTTTGAGATACGCGCACCTCCATAGCATTGGACTTTGACGGGGCCCTGAGGCATCCATCCAGTCCCTTGCATTTGGCGGCCATTGGCAGTAAGCAGACACGATCACGGCATCACATTCCGGCATAAATTGCTTTATGCGTCCTGCGGGAATCGGCGCTTTCGAATCATAGGCACATGAAGATGTATTTTATTTCATTCAAGGCAATCCGCTGTGCGGTTGTGGGTGTTATGCTTATATGCGGACCGGTGCTCCATCCGGCCTGGGCTGCAGACCGGGAAGCTGAACCTCCCGGACGCTTCTCACCGCTCGGTCTGTATCAGCGGTTTGTTTCCGGGGCAGACGGTCAACGCTGCCCCATGTACCCCTCCTGCTCTCATTACGCCCGCGAAGCCTTCAATCGAAATGGTTTCTGGATGGGGTGGATCTTGAGCTGTGACCGGCTGCTGCGCTGCGGAAGGGACGAAATCCGGTTGACCGAACGACGTCACGGCGGCGCTTATGATCCTCTGGAGGCAAATACCTTCTGGTGGGACAAGAAGCTGAAATGAACTCACACTTTGTGGCAAGGCGGCCGATTTACGGCGCCCTGATAGCTCTGGCGCTTCTTTTAAGCGGCAGACCGTCTCAGGCGCTGAACATCTCGCCGGACCAGCAGTACCTTTTTGCCACGCAGCTTTATCATGCCGGACAACATCGGCGCGCGGCCGAAGAGTTCCAGCGCTTTGCCTTCTTCTTCCCGGACGACGCCCGGCGCCGCGAGGCAGTCCTGAAGGCCGGCATCGCCTTCCTTCGCGCTGAGGACCCGGACGCAGCGCTGCAGGAATTCGGGGTGCTGGCCGCCCGTGACCCGTCGGACGCCATCGCTGTCGAGGCGCATTTCATGATTGCCGAGAGCTATCTGCGCCTGCAAACACCCAGCCGGGCGCTGCTGCAATTGCACAACCTGATCGCGATGAGCGATGATGCCGGCGTTCGCGACCGATCCTATTACCGCATCGGATTGATCCAGATCGAACAAACCGACTGGCAGGCCGCCCGCCGGGCGCTGGAGCAGATTGGCCCGGACAGTCCGTATCCGGCCGATCGCCTGCTGACCGCCCTTGCCCGCAGCAACGCCATTCCACAGAAACGCCCCGCACTGGCCGGGACGCTTTCGATCGTCCCCGGAGCCGGCCAACTGTACACCGGGCGCTACCAGGATGCCCTCACCGCGTTCCTTTTGAACGGCGGCCTGGCCTGGGCGGCGGTGGAAGCATTCGATAACGGGCAGGAGGCCTTGGGGAGCCTGATCGCGTTTGTCGGATTGGGGTTTTATATGGGCAACATCTACGGAGCGGTCACCGGTGCTCAAAAATATAATCAGCTGCAGCAGGAGCGCTTTGCCGAGGAACTTCATCAGCAGAGCGTCCTGCCGACCTCGGGACCGCCGCAGGAACGAAAGGACGGAGTGTCCCTTCGCATTAGCCTGCCCTTTTAGCCGTAAACCCGGTCCACCGCTTGGTTCAGCCGCTTTAAGGTGTGTGGATGATGTGATTGGATTTCGATTTCCCGAACACAGAGACAGGAGAGACAGATGCGACGGATCGCCCCCTCGATTTTATCAGCGGACTTCACCCGCCTTGGTGTGGAATTATCGGCCGTTCAGGAAGCCGGTGCAGATTGGATTCACGTGGATGTAATGGACGGCCATTTCGTTCCCAACATCACCATGGGGCCGCTGGTGGTCGCCGCCGTACGGCGCTGCTCACCGCTGCCGCTGGACGTGCACCTGATGATCGAGCATCCCGACCGCTATGTTCCTGATTTCGCCAAAGCGGGCGCCGACTATATCTCCGTACAGGTTGAAGCGTGCGTTCACCTGCACCGCAGTATTCAACTGATCAAGGATCAGGGGGCCAAGGCCGGGGCAGTGCTGAACCCGGCGACGCCCCTTTCCGCTGTGGAGTGGGTGCTGCCCGATTTGGACCTGGTGGTGATCATGAGCGTCAATCCCGGTTTCGGCGGCCAGCGCTTCATTGAATCCAGCCTCGAAAAAATCCGCCGTTTGCGGGGGATGATCGACAGCCAGGGGCTGGCTGCCCTGATCCAGGTCGACGGCGGGGTGAATGCCGATACCGTGGATGCCGTCGCGGCAGCAGGTGCGGATGTTTTCGTGGCCGGATCGGCCGTATTCAACAGCCCGGATTATGCCGCCAGCATCGCCAGGCTGAAACATGAACCCAGGGGGTGACGCATGCCGTCCAGACGTAAAAGACTGCCCATTCAGGTGATTCACGGTCCTAATTTGAACCTTCTGGGAACCCGCGAGCCTGAACTATACGGCCGCGCCACTCTGGCGGATATCGATGCCGGCCTGAGCGCCCAGGCGGAAAAACTGGGGATCGAGCTGCAGAGTTTTCAATCCAACAGCGAGGGGGCTCTTGTGGACGCGATTCAGGCTGCCAGGGGGCATGTTTCCGGCCTGATCATCAACCCGGCGGCCTATACCCATACCAGCATAGCAATCCGTGACGCACTACTGACGCTGGAAGTGCCGGTCATCGAAGTCCATATCTCCAACATTCACCGGCGCGAAGAATTCCGTCGCCGCTCCGTGCTTTCGGATGTGGCAACCGGTCAAATTATCGGGTTGGGCGTAATGGGTTATGGCCTGGCCCTGCAGGCGCTGGTGCAGATAACCGAGTCGCCCGCGGGCTGAGGCTGCGCGAGAGTCTGCCTGAAACGGTCCGTCGCCCTATACGGCAGGGAAGCAGATCCCGGGGCGGCTCCTTTCCGAACCGGTGCAGAAGAAAACCTTATCTCCAGGATAGGCCGGGAGAAACCGTGTTCTTATACAGCGGCGAGGCACTCAGAGTGCCTCGCCGCTGTCAATGGTTCCTCTATTTTTCTCGTTGGTGGATCGATTAGCGTCTTCCGCCGATCACCCCGACCACCTTGGTCTCCTCGGATTGTTTCCAATAAGGATTGATCGTATCCTCGAAGATGGTCATCGCGGCCGCCGCACCCTGACCGGTGGCGGTGACGATCTGCTTGTAACCGCCTTCCACATCCCCTGCCGAATAAATTCCCGGTATATTGGTGCGGTGCAAGCCATCGTGCTTGATAAAACCTTCTTCGGTCAGCTCGACGCCGATCTTGCGGGCCAGACCCACCGCAGGTTCATATCCGATGGCGATGAAAACACCATCCACGGCCATTTCAGAAATCGTGCCGCTCAGGTTGTTTTTCAACCGGACCTTTTCGACCCGCGCGCTGCCCATGATCTCCTGCACCTCAGTGTTCCAGACCAACGGTATATCGTTGGCCTCCAGCTGACGGACCAGCACTTCCTGGGCACGCAGTGCATCGCGTCGATGCACAATAGTCACCGAGGCGCCGACATTTGCGAGGTAGAGTGCATCGGTGACCGCCGAATTACCGCCGCCCACCATGAGTACACGCTTGCCTTTAAACAAGGGCCCATCACAGGTCGCGCAATAACTGATTCCCCTGCCCGCGAGACGTTTTTCCCCCGGTACGCCCAATATGCGATGCGACGCGCCCGTGGCCAGCAGGACCGTTTTGGTCCGGAACTTGCGGCGGCTCGTGCTGACCTCGATCGGGTCGCCCGGAACGATATCGATCACGTCCTCCCCCTGGAAGATCTGGACATACTGCAGGGCGTGGCTGACCATAATGTCAACGAGCGTCTTGCCGCCGACTTGCGTAAAACCCGGGTAGTTTTCAACGACCGGCGTCAGGGCCACCTGACCGCCCAGCGCGCCTCTTTCAATCACGGCGGTCTTGAGCCCGCTGCGCACGGTGTAGATGCCGGCGCTCAAGCCGGCAGGGCCACCGCCCACGATGACCACATCGGCATCGACCATTTCATCCGTGCTTTCCGGAATGAAGATCGTCTGCGGCTCCAGCTTCAGCAGCGACGACATAAAAACTTCTTCCTGCTGGGCGCCCATGGCGATCAGCACGTCGTTGGCGAACGCCTGGGGTACGCTGTGGGCTCCATACTGGTCCGCCAGGTCAGGGCGCACCTGGGTGTCGATAATATCCAGACTGACCAGCCCGGGCTTTTCAATGGCGGCCTTCAGACCATTGACCACCTGCTGGGGGCAATACGGACAAGTCGGGCTGACAAAAACCTTGACATTCCGCTGGGAATCGAGCCGGTCGATGACCGTCCTGGACTGGGCGCTCATTCCGCTTTTGCCGCTGCCGACCAGGATCATGGCCTCCAGAAAGGAGCGACCTTCCTCACCCATCGGTGCACCGATCCACCGGATGTTGTAGTGTTCGGGATCGATCAGAAGGGTTGGCGAGCTGTCGATCTTATATCGGGCAGCCAATTCATGATCCAGAGGGTATTCCCTGACCGTTATTTTCGGCGTCAACTCCCGGAAAGCGCGAATAACCTGCCGGCAGGCGTGGACGAAGACGTCCTCCTTGCCGCGATGCGCAAACAGCAGCAGAGGGATTTCGTTGGGCAGCTGTTCGAAAGTATGACGTAACTGGCGCAGGAATGCCTGTTCGGTCTGCGCCGCCTTTTCATCTGGGTTAGATCCGATTGGCATGACGGTACTCCTTCCTTGCGTGATGCGACCATTTATCAGCACGTTAAGATGCGGTTGAAGCGCTCGATTGTCAACCCGGTGGTGAGCGTCGGGAGCAATGGCGGGAAGTCCGGCGTTTAATCAGCCAGGTGGATCGGCGGCCTGTCGGCTGCAGGCTGCATCTTGCTTGCTTTTTATGTTCAGATGGCGCACAAATGACCGATCAGTTCTGCATATACGCAATGCCGGTTCAAGCGCCAGCCGCCCTGAACCACGAAAGCGCTGGAAAATTTGAAGACCAACAGCCAACGGCTCCGTATTGTCACCATAGGGGGCGGGAGCGGACAGTTCGCCTTGCTTTCTGGTTTGCGCCGTATCGAGGGCATTGATATCTCCGCGATCGTTTCAATGGTAGACAGCGGCGGCAGCACGGGACGTCTACGGGACGAACTGGGCATCCTGCCGCCCGGTGACGTGCTTAAATGCGTTCTGGCACTTTCGCCGCAACAGGATAGCGCCCGCAACCTGCTGTTGAAGCGCTTTCAAAAGGACCGCCGGCTGGCCGGACATAACGCAGGCAACATGCTGCTGACCATGCTCTCGCAATACACCGGCAGCTTCTCATCGGGTATTCAGGCGCTCTCCGAGATTCTCGATGTCCAGGGCCGAATCCTTCCGGTGACGATGGATCAGGCCACTCTGGTGGCTGAACTGACCGACGGCACCCGCATTTTCGGCGAACGCGCCATCGACGTCCCGCGGGGTGACCAGCGAGAAAAAATCAAAGATGTCTTTCTCGTACCTCATCACAGCGATGCCATCCATGTATATCCGCCGGTAATCGAGGCGATCACCGGGGCTGATTTCATCGTGGTGGGTCCCGGCGACCTGTTCACCAGCATCATCCCCAATCTGGTGGTACCTGATGTGGCCGAGGCAATCAAAGCCAGTCGGGGAATACTGATCTATATCGTCAACATCATGACGAAGTTCGGTGAAACCCACAACTTCAGGGGGATCGATTTTGTGCAACGCCTGGAGGTCTTCAACCGACGGCCGGTTGACGCCGTCATCTACAACAGTACCTATCCTTCTCGGGACATGCAGGATCTTTATGCCTCGCAAAAAGCCGAATGCGTGCATGTCGACCTGGCCGACCCCTGGTGGGGCGGGCGCAAAATTCATTCGGCGGACCTGCTCGACACTTCGGGCAAGGTCATTCGCCATGACTCGCTGAAACTGGCCGAACTTCTTTCATCCCTTTTCCAGGCGGAAACATGCCCAATCGTCCATTGATCATCGGTGTCATGGGGGGCGGCTGCGTGTCGTCGCGTGCCGTTGACGAAGCTTACGCGCTGGGGGCTCTGATTGCCCAACAAGGCTGGATTTTGCTGAACGGCGGTCGCAACGCCGGCGTGATGGAAGCTTCGGCCCGGGGAGCGGCCGAACACGGCGGCATCACCGTGGGTATTTTGCCGGACTCCGACCGCTCACGCGCCGCCGAGCACATTCAAATTCCAATCTGCACCGGCATGGGCAGCGCCCGCAACGCCATCAACGTGTTGAGCAGCGACGTGGTGGTGGCCTGCACGGGAGGCCCCGGCACGATCTCCGAAATCGCACTGGCCCTCAAACACGCCAAACCGGTGATCGCCCTTCAG
The DNA here is from genome assembly GCA_002348005.1 of Desulfobacteraceae bacterium UBA2230. Next base: position 21,893 of record DDYQ01000173.1, read on the forward strand.
ATCGACACCTCACCTGTTTTCAGCGAGTTCATCTCCGCCGGAAGATTGCTGACGGCGGAAACGCCCCGGCAGGTAATCGAGCTGATTCGCGCGTTGAACATCCACGGCGATTGTTTTTGACTGCCATAACGATCCTGTTCAACACAAATACTCCCCGACTTCCCGGAGTTTTCACCTGAATTTTTGGGTCATCAGTCGATTCGAACGCTCCGGGCGCTACATCAATGCAAACAAAATAAACAAAATGAGTTGAATGGAAATTATGAGAGTGAATATTCTGCCATACGATATAAAAAAGTCGGCCAATCTTCTGTCTGGATCTTCCTCTTCCCATCTTTTCAGATAAACCCAGGTCGCGTATATCGCAACACCGCCTACTGCCAGAAATAGTTTGAATTCACCCGGACTTTCTTGCGTTTCTCCGAAGGTGTTGAGAATTAAGGCGTCTATATCGATATCGAATATACTCCTGGCGAAAACCCAGCAAGCGATTGGGACAAGTAATACGACAAGCGGAAAAATGTATATTTTAAAAATTCTGCTTCTCATCCAGGATGCCCGGGCGCATTGATTAATGCTGCGACGAAGACAATGCCGCCGCTCTTCCAATAAGTCCAGCGTTGAAAATGGCGTCTTGCCGGTGCGATGAGAGCGTACCGGACGATTTGGCCTCGCATCCGAAATCGAGGCTGTTGGCTAAGAACGTGCCATTTTGTGGGGGATTGAATTGCAAGCCTATAGTGCAGTGCCATTAGGATTGCAAGGAAAAACGTTCAAGCCTGTGATTTTCGACAGGCGAGTTCAGCGTCGCCAATGCGGCTTACGGTGATGGCTGAACCGGGGCCGTTTACTGTGACCACCAGTCCCAATCTTGCGAGCAGTGATTCAGATTGTTTCGCAGGCTCAGAACAAGCTGGTTATCTCCAGTTGCAGGCCAGCCTGCTTAGTCCCCCGTTAAGTGTTCAATCACCGGAGCACGCCCCTGGCAGATACCTGAAATGCTTCATTACTGAACATCCCTACTACTAGCGAACATTTCCATCTTGCGTCCCGAAAGCACTCACCCTCTTGCGGGCAACGCTCCAAATAGACCGAGCAACGGCCTAAATTACAGTATTCAGTATATTGGCCCGCACCCGGATCTTTAATTCAATTGGACCTGATACTTTGAAGCGACAAGGTATAGAAGGAGAAGATCTGTGTGGCCATATCCCCTAGCTCATGCAGACTGTGGCGACGCGTTTGGCTTTTAGCACCATTGTGATTGAAAAGAGGTTGATTTGAATTCGAAACAGGCATTCATTTTGATCGCCATTGCTTCACTTTTCGCGGCCGTTGGTGCAGCAGTGGTATTGGCGGCCGACCTGGTTCTGTTGCTGTTCGGTGCTGTCGTTTTTGCCACTTTCATTCGCGCCCTCGGCGATTTCCTTGCCGCCAAGACCAGGCTCCGACCACAGCTTGCCCTGGCGACGGTTTTGCTCGTGCTGCTCGGCCTTGCCGTCTTAAGCGCTGTGCTGCTAACACCTGCATTCGTCGCGCAATTCGAGGATCTTGTGCAGCGATTGCCTTCCACTTTCGAGAGGATCCGTTCGTTTATCAACGAGCTCCCAGGCGCCAAGCGACTACTGAGTGACTTGAGCGAGTTGGGAGGAGAAGGCGGCGAAGCGCTCAGCGGGATCATCGACGCCCTGTCCGTGTCGATTGGTGGCATGCTGAACATCATGGTGATCCTCGTCACCGGCATGTACCTGGCTTTCCAGCCGGATCTCTACACTAAAGGCGTTTTGCGGCTGTTTCCTATTCCGTGGCGCGGGCGCGCCGCTGAAGTGATTGCCGCTCTGGGCTCGACCCTTCGCATGTTTCTGCTGGGCCGCGTGGTCTCGATGATCGCCGTCGGGATTGCGACCTGGATTGGGCTGGCATTGATCGGAGTGCCGGCTTCCGGACTGCTCGGCCTGGTCGCTGGGGTTCTCACTTTTGTTCCCTATGCCGGCCCTATTGCAGCAAGCCTGCCGATAGGCCTGGCAGCCCTTCTGGAAGGTCCATCAGTTCTGGCCTATGCTTTGATCTTCTACACAGTCGTGCAGATGCTGGAAGGCTTTTTTATCACCCCGCTCGTACAGGAACGTGTCGTCACCCTGCCGCCCGCCCTGACGCTGGCGGCGGAAGTATTTATGGGCTTGATCTTCGGCGCGATGGGCGTGGTACTCGCGGTACCAGCCGCAGCGATCGGTGTCGCTGCCGTGCGCCTGCTTTACATAGAGGATTTGCTCGGAGATAAAACCGGATAAGCGTATATCGCGTGTGACTTCGAAAAGCGTTCTTTTTGCCCGTCACGGAGCACCCGGCTGGTTCAAAGAACGACCGCCAGCCGCCACGCCTTTCCAGGAACTTTACGCTTTCGACCTGCAACCTCGTTCTAAAGCTTTAGCATCCGACCGTTATTCTCACCGCCTAAATCCGACGATTGTGGAAAGACTTGAAACGCTGCACCCCGATACCGGCCTTCCGCTGTAATCGGAGCCGCTTCATATTTGTCAATTTCAAGGTCACAATCAGGCCGCTGGTAATTAACTGCAGGAATGCAAACACAATGATTGACATGTCTTGTTGAAGGAGAGCGTAAGCCCCCCATATAAGTCCATCTGAAATGGACAATAGCCAGGTTCCGAGTGACAATTCTTCCAGGTTGCCTTCTTTGTATGCGACCCACAGTTGCGGCAGGTTGGCTGCAAGAACGCTGACCGGCAAAACCGCCCCGAGCCCGTTGTGGCCTGCGAAAAATCCCGCCAGAGCGATTAAACACAACCAGACTGGCGCGACTACGAACTCTTTAATCTTTCGACCGTATCGCAAAGCAAAAACGGTGGTCATAAAGAAGATCATTCCCGATGAGCCTGTGGCAAGGCTTACATACGGTTGCCCGGTCAATACGCCGTAGACAGCCCAGCCAAAACTGACGATGCAACTGTTGGCCGCCGAGTCAACCGAAACGCCGTTTGCTTCCCTTGCGCTTAAGAGTTTCCGCAGCTGAGGCAACGCGCGTACCAGGCCGATCAGTGTTCCTAAAGATCCCAGCACGGAGGCAGGATTCAAGATTTCACGCTCGAAGGATGTTCGTTATCCGTTCAGTCAAAAATGAGCAGTATAAATGCAGGAAGGCAGGACTTCAAGTGCGTTGATGCGGTGACGATCTGCCTGCGCCGCAAACCGAAAACCCAGGCGATTGGCGCATTTAATTCACTGCATTCTCCGAATACATTCTGAATGCCACATGTGAATCGGTCCTGGCTGAACGTCTTCTACGAGACCACAGGCGGGCACCTTGATGCCTCTTGTCCAACGCTGAGGCACAAAGGCAAGCCGGACGATGCGCCCCGTATCCGCCAGGCAACCGGTTTGGGTAATCGACAGCCGGTAATACGGCCCGGGGCAGTCCTTAAATACCGGATTCTGATCATCGATCTTTTTCAAGGAGGTCTTTAACTTTATATAAACTCAATCAAGGGAACCTATAATGGACATCAATCAACAAGATCGTGCAGCGTTGAATGCAAATCGTTGTCCCGATTGTGGCCGGCCGATCAGCCTTGAGGAAACCGGTCCCTGGTGCAGGGCCTGCGATGTGTGGTTTGAATTCAGCATTTCCGGCTGGGTTATACGCAATCGCGATGCAGCTTCATTCTACACCATACTGAAAGCGATGAAAAAGGACAGGCGTACAGGCGTGGCGTCCGAAGCGCTGAAGCGAGAAAAAAACCCAAAGGCCGTAGAGACCGAAGAAGTGACGTCCCGCAAAATAAAAAACGAGAAAAAGAGAGAACCACAAGGGTTTGTCTTAGGAAAGCCGGTTGTCAATTATCAACACCTTGATAGGATCCCGGTATCCCTTTATCGCTGGTTGCTTTAAAATACCTTCGAGACGACCTGGGAAGGGATGGGACGCCGATCGGTCACTGACGATAGGGTAGCGAATATATTAAAGCAGTCGCTTAACGCTAAAGTGTCCAAGTTATTGTTCCTTATGGCCGGCGATCCCGTAAATCGCCTTAAGCAGTTCGGCCGGGGTGGCGGTCTTGATCAGGAACGATTCAGCTCCGGCCTGGAGAAGAGACCGGGCGAGATGGTCATCATTGTGCATCGACAGAGCGATCACCCGCACGTGAGGTAATTCTGACTTTATCCGGCGAGTTGCTTCTATGCCGTCCATCTCGGGCATTGAGATGTCCATGACAACGATATCTGGGTGGGTCTGCAAGGTCTTTTCAATCGCTTCACGTCCATTACTGGCCTCACCCACCACCTGAATGTCGGGCTGCCCGTCAATCAGTTTAATCAATCCCTGACGCATCACCTTGTGATCATCGGCAAATAGCACCCGTAAACCTTCCTTTCCCCTGTTTTTCCTGGGTCTGGGCGTCCTGTGAGGCTGGGGTTCGGGAAGCCGCTTGATCTTGTGATCATTTTTCTCCAGGGTCATGGGTACGGTGAGGGTAAATCGGCTGCCCTGGCCCGGGGTGCTATCGATCTTCAGGCTTCCCCCGATGTAGTTGGCCCGCTCTTTGATCATCAAGATTCCGAACCCTGTTTTCTCGGGGGAATGCTGGATGGTTTCAGGATCAAATCCTTTGCCTTTGTCCGACACGCATATGGCCAGGGCGGCCCCCTCCATGGCCACGTTAACTCCGGCACTTTTCACTTCGGCATGTTTGACAATATTGAACAGCAGCTCCTGCACGGCACGAAACAGGAAACCGTTCAAACGGCCAGTGTCAACATGGGTTGCCGCATCCGTTTCCAAATTCACCATCAGACCGAACTGTCTCCTCATCTGATCGGACAGCCAGTCCAGGGCCGCAACAAGACCGGAATGATGCAGCACCGCGGGGCTCAACTCATGTGAGAGGCTGCGGGATTTGGCTATGGATTCCTCCAACAGGTGTTCCACATTCTCCAACAAGGTGTTCTTGACCGAGATGCTTGAAAAGGCCGTTTGCAGCTGCAGCTTGGCGCTGGCAAGCATCTGCTGCAGATCGTCATGCAAAAGCTGGGCGATCTGGCGCCGCTCTCGCTCCTCGGCCTCTATCAGTTCCACTGCCAGGGCTTGAAGCTGCCGGGTGCGGGCCTCGGCCAATTCGGTGCGCTCGATTACACGTTGTTCGAGTGTCTCATTCAACTGATGCAAGGCGCGTTCAGCTTGCTTAAGCTCGGTTATTTCGACATTCACAGCGACACCGCCATTGATCTTTCCCTCCGTGTCGATAATCGGAAGAGCGTAATTGAGAATGAATTTGCGTCGCCCATCCCAGGCTTCGATTTCCATTTCCTCGGCAATGCAGCGTTCACCTTTAGTAAGTGCGCGTGTCATCCCCCAGTCTTCGGATTGCACCCGCTTTCCGGTGGCACTCCACCATGCCTTATAATCTTTTTTGTAATCTCCAAGCCGTTCAGAAAAGGGTGTCCTGCCCCAGAGGTCAACCGCCGCCGGGTTGCTGGCCAATAGCTTGCCGTTTGCATCGGATATAAACACCGCTACTGGCAGGACCTCAAGCACCGCCTGAAGCCGATTGCGCTCGTTTTCGGCAAGCTCTCGCTCATGGAGCAGTTCTTCCAATATACGATGCATGGAAGCCAATTCGTGATTCTGCTTCCGGATTTCCTCATGTTGCCGGCACAGTTCTTCCCGTTGGACCTGCAACTCCCTAAGCATCTGCATTAATGGAACTTTTACATCAGGATCCTCCAGGTTCTCGATTATTTCGGTAATGGATTGGTCGACAAGATCTGACATATTCAACCTACAACGAAGCGGTTCAAGTTAATATGATGCGTAATCGGTATGACAAGGCATTAACCCTTGGGTCGACTTTTTCGGGCATGGGCTGAGATGGAGGTCGGTTGAATCCTGTTTCAATCCCGATCGTCACATTCAGCATAATAATTCAAAGCGCATTCGTAAACATCATGGTTGCTGAAATGTAGAATCACCTTGGGTGTGTCGGCGTCCGACGCTGAAGCCGGGGACTGGGGGACGTCTATGTTTTTATGATTTTCTCCTCCTTAATCAGTCCAACCGCATTTTCGTTTTCAATCCTTTCGCCCCTCTTGGATAAGCGACTTACCGCTGACTGACACAAGCTCAATTTGCGGGCTATTTCAATCGTGGTCATTCGAAGTTTCCTATGTGCCCAAAAGCATAAAAGCGCCCTGGCCTCCACAGTTCGTGGCGATTTCCCGAAAGCTGTTACCTCATCGGCCGTCATGCCCAAGACTGCGGCCACACGATCCACCACGCGATCAAAATCATAACCCATAGCTTCTAAAACGTACCTTTGTTCTATCCTTTCCTCGGCCGACTTGAGCACATTTTCCACAAAGTCGCTGTCTCCTAAAATGCGCTCATCCCCCTTGACGCGTATGCCTGCCTTTCGAAGCTCTTTAAGTGCCACCCATCCACCCGCACTCCTTAACAGCCCGCCACCGGTCAGATCCTGCCGTCGGCCTTCTAAAATTCCATTTTCTACAAACCTCCGATAGCTCTTGCGAGCTGATCCTATTTGGTTTGAAAATAGCCGAAAAATGTAGCCAGTGTCCTGCCAGGGTCGCTTTGATTTATTCATAAGCGCACTGTGGCCGCACCATGGGAACTTATCCAGATCATCCATATTCCGAATAAGCCCTGCCCTCAAAGGATTTAGATGAATATAACGGACCAATTCCTTAAGATAGATGTCCTCCTGGCATAAAATAGATTTGTAGCGATTTTGAAAAAGGTGTCCGTGCCGCTTGTATTTCTTGTTAAACCAACCCGCGTAACCGGTGAGAAGCCGGTTCATGAAGGTTGATACCGGCACCAAGCCGGTCCTTAACAATAAATGGGTGTGATTGGGGATAAGCGCCCAGGCAAAGCAATCCGTTTTCGTGTCAGGAATCAAACCGGAAATTCGTTTCAGGAAATTTTCGCGGTCATAATCGGATCTGAATATCTTCCTGCTCTCAATTCCCCTGACAATCACATGGTGCAATGCACCCGGCGCATCTATTCTCGCTTTTCGTGGCATGATCCACCGCTATCGGGTTAGATCCTTTGAATAAAGCATAAAATCATAGACGTCCCTTTATTGCCGCTTATTGCCGCAGCGGTCAACTGCGGTTCGCCAGCAATGCTTCCGCGAGGATTAAATCTTCGGAAGTGGTGATTTTGATATTGCGCCGGGCGCCGGGTATAATATGCACGGACCGGCCGAGTCGCTCGAGCAGCGAAGCGTCATCCGTGGCCTCCCAGCCGTTTTGGCGGGCTGCTGTGTGGGCTTCACGGATCCATTGGATGTCAAAAGCCTGCGGGGTTTGCGCCAGATAGAAGGTGTCCCGCTTCGGGGATTCGCGGATCACGCCCAGTGCATCAACCTGTTTGAGGGTATCGCTGACCGCCAGGGCGGGGATGCAGGCATGCCACTGGCGCGCACCTGCAATGCAGGCCTCTATCAGGTGCCTGTCGATCAGCGGCCGGACGCCGTCGTGGATGAGCACGATCCCCCTCTGGACCTCGATGGCGGCAAGCCCGTTGTACACCGAATCCTGACGGCGCGCTCCGCCGGCAACCAGCACAACCGGTTTGCTCATTCGCGCGCATTCGATGATTTCGCGGCGGCAGTAATCGACTTCACTTTGGGGAACCACCAGAACAACACGCTCGATCTCACGACAGCCATCGAAGGCCGCCAGACTATGGACCAGCACCGGCCGCCCGGCCAACAGACGAAATTGCTTGCGCGCTCCGCCGCCCATGCGCACGCCATGGCCGGCAGCTACAATCAAGGCGGCAATCATCGCAGGTACTTCAGTTCCCTGGGCAGCGGCACTCCCTTGCCCATGCTGTCTTCGCCGTAATTCACGCCTGCAAGAATTTCGATATCCTGCAGGGCCCGCACATCGCCCTCGAACACCACTTCGCCGATGTTTTCCTTCTGGATTTTGCCGCCAGCCCACTGGATATCCAGTACACTNNTGTCCGATCACCAGTTCCACGGGGCCGCCATAATGTTGGACGATTTTGGCAACCAGCAGACTGGGGCGGCTGTGAAAGCCAAGTTTTACGGGAATACCCACCTGAATCCGTCCGCGGGTTACATTTTCATTCAGGATGTGACGGGCGACATCCTTGCCCACGCTCAGGTAATGGCAGGCATAAAAGAGGCCGTAGTTGATGGTCAACTCAAGCAGCGTCTCCGGATCGACCTGCGCCGCCAGGCGTTCCTGCGCGCGCTGGTAGGTGTTCTTGTACCCTGCTTCATGCAGGTGGCGTTCGTAGAAATGCAGCAGGCGGCCCATCATTTGCAACAGGTGAAAGACCACCGAAAAAAAACTGCGCAATTCTTTAAGCTTGCTTTTGCCTAAGCGCAGGCCGCCATGAAGGACGTATGTATCGAAAGAACTTTGCAGGTTGTGCACCACCATCTCGAAGCGCCGGATTTCCACCTCGTTGACCTTGGATGGTACCAGCTGCCGGAGTTCTTCGAGGCTGTAGGGCTCATAGAAGCTGAGCTGGTCGAATCGCGAAGCGATACTGAGAAAATCGCTGGCAATTTTGACGATATGCTCCTTCTGCACATCCTTGGCTTCATCATCAATGGTGTAGCTCAGCATTTCACTGGTGGAAATTCCGGGAAAGTCTTCGGCACCGAAGCCCTGCTCCGGAATGGGGATGCCAAGCCGCTGCGCTTCGGCAATAATGACCATCGAAAGTTTGATCAACGCCTGATTGAGAAAGAGAACTGTCTTCTTGCCCATCCGGCTGAACTCGTCGGAGTCCGGCAGGCCGTAAAAGATCAAGCGGTTCAAAATATGCTTTTGCGAATAGCCGCCCAAGCTGAGATGACGCACCGCAGCCGACAGTTCGCGGTAGAAGTACCACTCTTCGTTGTTCTTTGCACCATGGAAATCGAGAAAATCTTCGAGCACCTGGGAGGTGGAAATCAATTTGGAATAAAGCTTCTTGGTGAAAGCGTGTTCGGGCGATACTCCCTGGGCCAGATAGGTGCAGCATTTAAGATAATCCTGGGAAAACATGCGCACCTTCTCGGCAAAAGAAATCTCGCAATATCCATTGGTCTTATGGCGGCAAGCGTTCATGCTTACATCATATCGTTCTGGGTTTCGCCGATGATCTGATCGATTTTGGCCTTGAGCGACGGCGGCAGTCCTTCGATATCCACGTTCAGAAATCCGCGTACGATGGTCGATACGGCGGCTTCTTCATCCAGACCGCGGGCCATGAGATACTCGATTTCGCGCTGATCGATTTTGCCCACGGCGGCTTCATGAGACATTTCAACGCCGGGAATGGTGGCCCGCAGTTCGGGAACCGCATGCATCAATCCCTCTCTCAGAATCAGGCCTTTACATTCCAGATGGGCTTTGATTTCGGGCGCCTGGCCGACCAGTTCGCCCCGCGCGATGATCGTTCCGCCGGTGGTGATGGCCCGCGAGATAATTTCGGCGCGTGTACGCGGCGCGCTCAGAATGACGCGTGAGCCCACATCCAGATGGGAGCCCTTGCCGGCCACCAGGATACTGTTGAATCGTGCCACGGCGCCTTCACCGGCCAGATGGGTGGTGGGATTCATCTGCAACGAGCCGACCGGTTTGAGGCTGATATAGTTGGAAACGAAAACACCTCCCGCTTCCACATAGACTACCGTACGAGGGCGCACGTTGACCTGTTCGCCCCAGTCGTGAATCATCGTGAAATGGAGCTGGGCGCCTTTTTTAACGTAGAATTCTGAGACGCCGACGTGCAGGCCGGAAACCAGGTGCGGCGACGTGGCGCATCCGGTGATGACCTGCAGGCTGGAACCCGCTTCGGCGATGACAATGTTGTGGACGTTCTGGGAAAAATTCTCCTTGGCGATGTACAGACAGGCCTGGATCGGATGCTCGATCCGGATGCCGGGCTCGGTGCGGATGAAATAGCCTTCGTGCGGCGCGGCTTTGGCTTGACGGGTGAAACTATCCGCTTCGGGGTCGATGTTGCGCCACATATAATCGGTCAGCCAGCCATGCCTGGCCAGCGCACCAGATATCGGCAGCACCTCCACCCCCTTCTGGCGCACTTTGGAATGGATCACGGAACGATCCATTTGTACGAATGTGCCTGCACGCGAGTTTCCCGAAGTGTCGATGCCTACATTGAGCAGTTTTTCAGCGTCGTCCGTGGCGATCTCGGAGAGGTTTTCCACATAGGCGTGGGCCTCGGCATCGGTCCGGTATCGCTTGGGGTCGACCTGCGGCTGGTTCATGACGCTATTTCCGTTGCGCATCGTATACACTCCTCGTAACCGAATTCACCAATCCATTTCAGAATTTCACGGGCATTGCGCGAACAACACATATGGCCGTTATACAGCACCTGCCCCCGGTCGGCGGTGANNGTGGCCGGTGTGGGTGATCACCAGGCCCGACTTGCTTTGATCGCCGTTGATTTCCTTGTGCGACTTGCCCCTTGCGTGTTTGATGGCCCTGCGCAGCAGCATGTTGATGGTTTCGCCGATCAGCGCCATGTTCTCGAGGTCGACGCCCGACTCCGGCTCGT
>DDYQ01000083.1 GCA_002348005.1 Desulfobacteraceae bacterium UBA2230
TATCGGCCTGGACCGTGCCGCGCACAGTGCTCAGCGCTTCGGCCCGCAGGTCGGCGTATTCCTGAGAATCGGGTTCGCGGCCGTTGGCCCGCGTAAATTTTTCGACCTGTTGATCGATGGCCGTATTGAGGAACATGGCCAGGATGATCGGCGCCGGGCCGNNATCATCGGCGCCGGGCCGTTGATGGTCATGGAGACCGATGTGTTGGGGGCGCACAGTTCAAAGCCGCCGTAAAGCACTTTCACATCGTCCAGGGTACAGATGCTGACGCCCGAATTGCCGACTTTACCGTAAATATCGGGCCGGCGATCCGGATCATAGCCGTACAGGGTCACCGAGTCGAATGCCGTGGAAAGCCTTTTGGCCTGGCTTTCGGCCGACAGCATTTTAAAACGCCGGTTGGTGCGGGCCGGATCGCCTTCTCCGGCAAACATGCGGGTGGGATCTTCGCCGGTGCGCTTGAGCGGAAAAACTCCGGCCGTATAGGGGAAATACCCGGGAAGGTTTTCGCGCCGCAACCAGCGGTAAACTTCGCCGGGATCCACGAACTGCGGCAGGGCGATCTTGGGGATCCGCTTGCGCGACAGAGATTCGCTGTACAGGGGTACCCGGATCTCCCTGCCGCGCACCTGATACACCAGTTCATCCTGTTCGTAGCAACGTCGAACCTCCTTCCAATCTTCGATGGTTTTCATCGTCTGCGGATCGAGTGCCTCGCGGGCCAGCGCGATCTCGGCCTTCAGGCGCTCCAGCAAAGTCTCAATGGAACTGTCGGACCCGCCGTCCGAAAGCCAGCGGAAGCTCTCCTCCAGGTGCCACTTGCGCCGCAGCGTGGCCGCCTGCTCCTCTGTCGCCAGATGGTAGCGGCGCACGGTATCCGCGATCTCGGCCAGGTAGCGGGTTCTCTCGGGCGGGATGATGATCGTCTTGGAACTGGAAACCTTGCGATCCGGCCGCTTCAGGCTTGATTTGAATCTGACCCCGGTCTTCTCTTCGATCGCATCCAGGATGCCGTGATACAGGGCGGTGACGCCGTCGTCGTTGAACTTGGATGCAATGGTGCCGAAGACCGGCATCGCCTCGGGCGGCTTTTCGAAGGCCGTTCGGTTGCGCTGCACCTGCTTGCATACATCGCGCACGGCATCCTCGCCGCCGCGCTTTTCAAACTTGTTGACCACCACCAGGTCGGCAAAATCGAGCATATCGATCTTTTCAAGCTGCGAGGCAGCGCCGAATTCGCTCGTCATGACGTAAATTGAGAGATCCACCAGATCGATAATGTGCGAGTCGCCCTGACCGATACCGGCAGTTTCGGCGATCACCAGATCGAAGCCGGCCGCCTTGGCGACCTCCAGGGCCTCCGGCAGCGCATCCGGAATTTCGGTATGCGACCGCCGGGTGGCCAGAGAGCGCATGTAAACACGCGGGTTGCTGATGGCGTTCATGCGGATGCGGTCGCCCAGGAGGGCCCCGCCGGTTTTGCGGCGTGATGGATCGGCGCTGATAATCGCCACGCGGATATCTTTTAAATCGTGCAGCATGCGCAGGATCAGCTCATCGGTAAGCGAAGATTTTCCCGAACCGCCCGTTCCGGTGATGCCGATAACCGGCACCCTGCGGTCGGCGATTTTTTGCTTGAGTTCCGCACGCAGCTTGGCGAGATGGCCGTTCTCCTTGGCTTTGGCATACTCGACATTGGTGATCAAGTTGGCGACCAGCAATCTGTTCTCCGGCGACAGTGCGGAAAGATCCGGACTGCCGGCCCCGGCCCGCGGAAAATCCATGGTGCGCATCATGTGATTGATGATGCCCTGCAATCCCATTTTAGCACCGTCTTCGGGCGAATAGATCTTTGCTACCCCGTACGCCTCGAGTTCGCGTATTTCTTCGGGAATGATCACGCCGCCGCCGCCGCCGAAGATTTTGATATGCTTTGCACCGGCCTCTTTGAGCAGATCAACCATATATTTGAAAAATTCGAGGTGGCCGCCCTGATAGGAGGAGACGGCAATTCCCTGGACATCTTCTTCTACTGCCGCATCGACGATCTCCTGAACCGACCTGTTGTGGCCCAGGTGGATCACTTCGGCTCCCGTGCCCTGGAGAATGCGGCGGAAAATATTGATGGATGCATCATGCCCGTCGAACAGCGACGTCGCCGTGACCACACGGACGTGATTGACGGGCTTATAGATTTCACTCTGCATGCTCATGGATCCTCCTTGTTGCTCCGCAGTCCGGGCAGCGGCCAGCGGGCGGTGGCCAGTGCCGCCGCCCGATTCCGTCCGCCGACGCATGATCCGGTTCGTCCTCCGGTTTATTTAACACGGCCCAGAATGCTGCCGGCGATGGTGTTCTTCTGGATCTCCTTGGTGCCTTCATAAAGTTCCGTGATTTTGGCATCCCGGTAGAAACGCTCGACTTCATATTCGGTCATATACCCGTAACCACCGAACAGCTGAATGGCCTCGTCGCATACCTCCACCGCCGAACGCGCGGCAAACATTTTGGCCATCGAGGTCAATTTGGGATCAATCCGGCCCTGATCGTAATTCCAGGCGGCTTTGTAGGTGACCAGACGCGCCAACTCGAGTTTGGTGGCCATGTCGGCCAACTTATGCTGCGTGGCCTGAAACTGAGCGATCTTCTGACCAAACTGTTCACGCTGTTTCACATACGCCAGGGCGCGGTCGTAAGCGCCCTGAGCGGTACCCAGGGCCTGGGCGGCGATCTGAATGCGGCTTTCATCGAAGAAGTTCAACACCTGATAGAACCCTTTGTTTTCCTCGCCGATCAGATTGGACAGCGGCACGCGCACATTTTTGAATGTCACTTCGCCGGTGGCCATCATGCGGATCCCCATCTTCTGTCCCACATCGTGAACGGAGACGCCGGGTCGGTCCGCCTCGACCAGGATCAGACTCATGCCCCGGTAGCCGGGTTTTGCGTCGCCATCGGTCTGGCATAAAACGGAGTAGAACCCTGCCAATCCGGCATTGGTGATGAAGGTTTTTCCGCCGTTGATGACCCACTCGTCGCCTTCTTTTACCGCCGTGGTGTTCATGGAGGTGATGTCCGATCCGTGATCCGGTTCGGTAAAGGCACCGGCCGACAACATGCGCCCCTCGGTGACCTGCGGCAGATAGCGCTTCTTCATTTCCTCATGCCCGTAATGCAGCAGAAGTTCGGAGGCGAAACCGCTGAGCGCGACGCAGGCGCCGATCGTGGAATCATTGCGGCAAAGCTCTTCGACCACCAGGATGCACTCCAGGCAGCCCAGTCCCTGACCGGAGTATTTTTCGGGGAAATGTACGCCGATAAGCCCAAGTTCGCCCGCTTTCTGCCAGATTTTAGTGGGGAATTCGTGCTTGCGCTCCAGTTCCATGGCCAGTTCTTTGTCGAACTCACCTTTACAGAAATCACGGACTGCTTTCTGAATGTCTTTCTGGGTTTTGTTCAGTTCGAAATCCATCCTGTTCTCCCTCTGTTTGATATGTTTATCAACGGACCACATCCTTCGTTTTAAGCAATGGCTTCAAGCCATCAACCGCTTACCCGGCTTGTTTGCGTGCGTTTTCGCGCGTTTCGGCACGAGGCGGCAGACCCCGGTCGCCCAGGCCGAGAATGAACTGCGTCTGCAGCCGGGTATACTCCTCAATGGTGTAGTGGCAGCTCATGAACCACCGCCGGAAAGTCCACATATGTCCCAGTACCGAAATATTATGGGCCATCAAATCGAGCGTCTTTTCCTCCAGGAACGGCAGCTCCGCCCGGTTCACCAGATCGGCCAGCACCCTGGTGAACAGGCCCGTGATCTGAATTTCGTTGGCCAGCACGATTTTACGCCATTTGGACGGCAGTGACTGGGTTTCCTGGTAAATCAGGAGGATATGATCGCTCATGCGATGGCAGACCTGGAAATACTCCTGAATGACCATTTCCAGGGTCCCCCTGCCCTCCTGAGCGCGTTCCAGGGCTTCGGTCACCGCACCTTCCATTTCCGCATGAATGGCCTCGCAAACCAGATACAGAATGTCTTCTTTGGTGGAAATATACTCATACAGCAAACCGATCGAGATACCGGCAGCCCGTGCGATCTGCCGCGTGGTGGTCTTGTGAAAACCGTGCTTTAGAAAAAGTTCAACCGCCGCATCGACAATCTGGCGCCGGCGCCGCTGCACCAGTTGCTTGTCTTTGATCTGGGTGGGGATATCCTTGAGCGTAGCGGTTTTAAGTACCATCGGTTACCCCTGAGATTATGGCCTGAGGCTGTGCGGCGCTGACTGGAGCCATCCAGGGATGCACAGGAGGCACGATGAATTGAGCGAGCGCTCAATCATAATTAAATCTCCGGACTTTCATTGTCAATTGAAAAAACCTGAAGGCTAAAATTTTCCAGCTTGACAGGATGGAAGTTTGATGGTTTTAATCATTTTACCTAACGACCGGTCGGTAAAATGATGTTGCTGGAGCACGACCATGACGGCAATGGCCGATACCATAAAGCAGGTTGCAGTCGACCTGTTCTATCGCAAAGGTTATTTCGCCACCAGCATCAGCGAAATCGCCCAGGGCTGCGGCATACAAAAAGCGAGTATTTACTACCATTTTCCAGGCAAAGAAGATCTGTTGTTCTGCATCATGCTCACCACAATGAGCGATCTGGTGAATTATCTGCACAGCAGTCTCCACGGCAGGATCAGTATCGAACACCGAATGCAGGCGGCGGTTCACAGCCATGTCTGCTTCCATTTAAACCGCCAGAAAGAGACCTTTATTGCCAGCAGCGAACTGCGCGGTTTGACGCCCGACCATTACGAAACCATCGTCGCCCGACGCGACGCTTACGAATCCATTTTCCAGGAGTTGATTCGCGAGGGTATCGCGCTTAAGGTCTTTGCGCCCGGCGACGTCAAAATTCTCTCCTATGCCATTCTGACCCTGTGTACGGCCGGCGCAAGTTGGTTCAAACCGCAGGGCCGCCTCAGCGTAGACGGTATTGCGGCGATCTACGAAACGTTTATCCTCAACGGCTTGCAGGCGGGCCCCCGGTGGCTTCCTCGCCGGCCGCAGCCATCGGCATAAGAAAGGAGGTCGTTGTGGACTTCGATCTGACCAAAGAGCAGGTGATGATCCGCAAGGAAGTCCGGCGCTTTGCCGAAAGCGAAATCACCCCCGTTGCACCCGAACTGGATGAAAAAGAAGCTTTCTCGACCGAACTGACGCGCAAGATGGGCGAAATCGGCCTTTTCGGCATGTTTGTCGACGAACAATACGACGGCCAGGGCATGGATTATCTCTCCTATATTATCGCCGTGGAGGAGGTTGCGCGCATCGACGGCTCTCAGGCCGCGACTGTGGCGGCCGGCAACTCTTTGGGCATCGGGCCGATCTATTATTTCGGCACCGAGGCACAGAAAGCCAGGTATTTGCCGCCGTTATGCCGCGGCGAGGCCTTGTGGGGCTT
>DDYQ01000187.1 GCA_002348005.1 Desulfobacteraceae bacterium UBA2230
TTGCCGCTGCCGGTCGGTCCGGTGCTCAGGATCATGCCGTAGGGTTTTGCGATCATCGTCTCCAGTTTGCGGATATCGCTTCCGATCATGCCAAGTTCTTCCAGCGAATAGATGCCGCTGCTGGTATCGAGCAGGCGCAACACCATGTTTTCGCCATAGATGGTCGGTATCGTCGATGCGCGGATATTGATCTCCTTATTGTCCATGCGGATGGTGAAGCGTCCATCCTGAGGGATCCGCGACAGGGAGATATCCATATTGGAAAGAATTTTGAGACGCGAGACGATCAGCAGGTGCATCGATTTGGGAGGGGCCGGTACATCGTGCAGCTTGCCGTCGACGCGGAAACGAACCTGCACGCGGTCCTTCTCCGGACTGATATGCACATCGCTGGCGCCGTCGCGTACGGCCTGGGAGAGGATCGAATTCACCAGACGGATGACCGGAGCTTCTTCTGCCATGTCGTGTAGCGATTTGACCTCGAGGTCCTCGGCGCCGCGGTCCCGTTCGCTATCATCCTCCAGCTTGAATTCCATGCCTTCGAGCTTTTCAAGCATGCCGTCCATTGACGAATAGGTGCCATAAAGACTGCCAAGCAAGTGGTTCCACTCCTGGTAAGTGCAGATCAGGGGCTCCACTTCCATGTTGCTGAACACCTCGAGGGCATCCAGGGCATCGATGTCCATCGGGTCGGTCATCGCCACCGTCAGCAGCGAGTCGGATCTGGCCACCGGAACAGCCTGGTGTTTCTGAGCCATGTCGAGGGGCATCAGTTCAATCAGCCGCATATCGATGGGATAGTTGTCCGGGTGATACTTCTCGATTTTAAGCTGGCGTGAAACCACATCGGCGATCTGGCTGCCGCCGACGATTCCCTCGCGGACAAGATACTGCCCCAGCTTGATGTTGTTGCGCTTGTGCTCGACCACCGCCTGCTTGAGTTGCGCCTCGGTCATCAATCCGGCTTCGAGCAGCATTTCACCCAGTTTTTTCTTAATTTTCACTTTAGCGCCTCATTGTACATCCGTGGATTCGGCGAGCGATACAATCGAGTAGAACTGCGCATCTCCGGGCCAGGCATCGACGACCCGGGCCGCCGTGGCGGCTTCATCCGGAAGCGTTTTTAACCGGGCCTGCGCCCGGGCGGGGTCAACAAACGGCTCCTTCAGCGCCACATGAAAACGCAAGCCGGCGCTCGGCGACCACATGGCGATCAGACGTGAACTTAAATCCAATCGGCTTTCCAGGATGGATTGAAATTCAAGGGCATCCAGAAGATTGCCGCCCTCGTGCAGAACGATCCACGGCGCGATGGAATCCGCAAGGCCGGCACGGGTAAAGCGAACCGCTGGAAATATGAGCAAATCACCGATTTCGATGGTGTCGGGGTCGTATATCCCCGGGTTGGCTTTCAGAACAGCCGTTATCAGGCTGCGACGGTAAGCGCCATAGACCCTGCGCACCATTGAGGCCAGTGTATCGCCAGGGCGTACCACCATGGTACCCAGGATTTGCGGTGGTGTGAAAAGAGCCGTCGGCGTCTTTGGCGGCGCGGTTACCGCGCTGGAAATCCCTTCGGTGTTATCCGGTTCCAAGGCAGCGGTACGCGTCTCGGTTTGGGACAGGGTGGGCGAAATGTCCGGGAATCGGTGCGCACCCTCGAGCGTTTTCTGATCCTCGGGCAGGGGATCGGCAACCGGAGGGGAGGTGAGGGTGGGCCCGGTGTCGGCCGGTATCGTCGATGGGTCGGAAGCATTCGATGGGGCCGGAACCTTGAAAAAATGCAGTGCCGAATCGGCCCCCGATCCCTTCCATTTATATTGCAGGACCATAACGCTCAGCGCAATGCCGACCAATCCGGCTAAGGTCCATAGGAGCACCATCGAGGGTTTTCGTGCGGGCTGCAAGCGTTTACGACATGAGCGGATCAGATTCCACCCGGCGCGCGACCGGTTTTGGATAATCATGGCCAGCACGCTCTGGTGGCATAAGTGGATGATCCGGCGGGGATATCCTTGACTGGCACGGTAAATGGACCACAGGGCCGGCCATGTGAACAGGTGGCGGGGGCGCGCCCCGGCACTGGCCAGTCTGATGCGATACATGATCATCTGCCGGGTGTCGCGGAAGTCCATGGGCTGAAGATGATGCAGCAGATTAATGCGGTCGGAGAAATTCACATGCGAGCGTAAAATCGACTCGAATTCGGGCTGGGCGAAAATGACGATCTGCAGCAGCTTATAGGTATTGGTTTCGAAATTGAGCAATTCACGCAGCGGTTCGATGCAGGCCGGTGGAATTTTCTGCCCCTCGTCGATGATCAGAATTACGGTGCGCTGCTGCTCGATGCCCTTGTGGAAAAGGGCCTGTTTGATCTGCTCTTTGATTTCCGCGCAGGGCAGATGGCCGGTCTGCCGGCTGGCGAGCATTTGACCCAAAAGCGTCAACAGTTCGGTTGCGGAATCGAAGGATGGGTCAAGGATCAGATGGGTTTCGATGTCGGGCTGATCCGCGAAGCGGCGGATCAGTTCGCGGCACAGTGTCGTCTTTCCGGTACCGACCTCCCCGATGACCACATTCAGGCCGCGCTTGAGGCGCAGGGCCAACTCAAGCCGGTGCAGGCAATCGGTGTGCTGTCGCGACTGAAAATAATAATCCGGATCGGGCGAATTGGAGAAGGGCTCGCGTTCGAGCTGCAAAAGCCTGTAATAATCCATAAGGGTGCCGGGTCTCTGGCCGCTGATTTACCGGCCTGCCGTTTGATCCTACTGTTGATCGCGGGGCGTTTCAACCGCCCCCTCCCGGGGAACGGCGGGCTCCTCCGGCCGCGACTTCAAAATGTAGGGCGTAATGAAAATCAATATCTCTTCCATCTCTTCGCGTTTGCCCTCGTTCTGGAACAGGTTTCCCAGCAGGGGTATTTTTCGGACCCAGGGGATGCCCGAGTGGCGGTTCTGGCTCGTGTTTTTCTTTAAACCGCCGATCACGGTGGTCTGCCCGTCATACAAGATCACGTTGGTAGCCGCTTTTTTGGAGATGATCGTGGGGTAGTTCTGTACCTGCCGTGAAAAGTCGAGTTCGTCTTTGGTCGTGACGATATCGAGCTTGAGGGCATTATTCTGAATGACATGCGGGGTCACCTCGAGGCTGAGCAGGGCGGATTTGTAGATGATCTCCACATTCTCATTTTCCACCACCGGAATCGGAACCTGATCGCCGCTTTCGATGACCGCCTTGAGATTGTCCAGAGTGGTGATGGAGGGGCTCGACAGGATGTTGAGCTTGCCTTCTTCTTCCAGGGCGCTGAGTTGGAGCGCTAGAATGCCGTTGCTGTTCCGGCCGATGATCCCCAGAATCATGCCGGTTCCCTGCAAAGCGGCCGAATTCGGGTCAGCGACGAAATCAGCCGGAAAATTGATCGCGCTGCCCGGGAGCGGATTGATCTGGCCATCCGAGCCGGGCGTAAGGGCGTTTATTGCATTGGGCGTGACCCAGTAGTTCTGTGCGGAGTTGAAGTAAAGGCCTCCCCACTGCACCCCGAGCTGACGGGCCGTGCGGCTGGTGGTTTCGATGATATGGGCCTCGATCAGAATCTGCTGCGTGGGACGATCCAGTTCGATGATCAGCGGTACGATGTTCTGGATGTCGGTCGGCGTCGCCTGCACGATCAATGCGTTGGTGTGGGTGTCCACCATCACCGATCCCACCGGTTCTCCGGGTTGCTTGGCGCTGAGTACCTTTTCGACGCTCGCTTTCAGGTTCTCGGCGCTGGCGAAATCGATGGGAATGATCTTGGTCACCAAAGGGGCCTGCATTTCCATGGCTCGCATCCTGGTGAGGATCTTTTCTTCCGCTTCCAGGTTGCGCAGTTTCTGATCGCGGTCCTCATAGGTAATGATGCGGATGATTTCGCCCTCCCATTCGAAACTCAGGCCCTGGGAATTGAGAATGCCCAGGAATACCTGGTCCCATGCGGCATCCGTTACATTGATGCTGACGCGGCCCTTGATGGTTTCATTGGTCATGATGTTCAGATTGACCGACCGCGCCAGGGCGCGCAGAAGGACCGCCACATCGGTCTGATGCATTTTGAGGGTGATTTTTCGCTTGGGGAGCGGCCGCAGCTCCTCTTGACGGGCGTGTGCGGGTGCAATGGTTTCGATCTTTTTCTCCGGAACACCGATCTCGCGATGGCGCGCCTGCGGTGAAAAACCGCGATTCTGGCGGGCCATCTCACGCCAGCGGTCCATTTCGGATGGTTCCGGCATTTTCTTCTGCGCGCATCCCGTAACCAGAAGAAGCATCAATAAGGGTAGAATTTTGAGATAACACCCTTTTGTAACCATTTTTATCAGCGCCTCGTCAATTCGGTCCGGCTTCGGTTTCCTGCAGTGGCAACTCGATCATTTCCAGGCCATCGCTTCGTCCCAGGACGACTCTTTTGGCCGAGATCGATTTGACGTAGTATCCCAGGGTATCGAGTGCTTCGCCCGTCGTGTACTCAGAGCCGTTGATAATGGCAATGCGGACTCCATCCATATCGAGGAACCCGGTGTACATGATTTCCATGCGCTGCTGCGTGCGGGCGGACTGCTTTTCTGTGGTTTCGGGAGCGAGCTTCGATTTGAGCGGCAGGGTCGAGACGATGTAAGGATCTTTCATCCATCCGGCGGTCGCCTGGCGGATCAGATGGCGGTGTTGTTCAGTCACCTTTCCGTCCATCAGTTTGCGGGAAATATCAGCCACAAAAGTCCGTAAGTCCTGCATTGCAGGCCTCGCCGGGACCGGTTCGGCCGGTTTTGGCTTGCGGCCGCCAATCAATTCATTGGCACCATAAACGATCGTCAGGCACATCAATCCGACAATGATCTTTTCGCGTGTCGTCATACCCGGTCCAAGTGCAGGCGCTGTCACTGCAGCAGTTCGAGTTTCAGCGCCAGACGTTTTTTGTCCTGATCGGTTTCGATGCGCAGCTGCGGGATCGAATGAACGAAAGGCAATTTGCAGATCTCCATCAACAGGCTGCGAAAATCAAAAAAATCACCGGAAAAGACGGCATTCACGATCAGACGGTCGTCCTCGTCGTGGTAGCTGCCGACATCCGGGACCGCACTATGCAGGATGACTCCTTTTGCGAGCGCCAGTGCGGAGAAGATTTCATTGAGCCGCGTGAGATTGCCTTGATCGATTCTGCCGACCTGCGCCAGAGGCAAGTCGGGTGGCACAGGGATTTGAATTTCTTCGATCAAGGTGCGAAACACCGGACTGAACAACGCTTGAGAATCAATCTGCTTCTGAAGCGCATCCAACTCCTCGTCCATTTGCCGCATGGCATTCAGATTGGGGTAAATTCCCACTAAAACAAAAAGAATTAGCGCCGTGGCGCAGATGGCCAGATAAACGAGATTGCCGGATTCTAATCTTATTCTGGACATGGGATTATCCACGCATCATTACCTCTCGCGGCAGCGGATCTAACCGCTTTGCGGTTTTCACGGCATCTCCAGTTTCGCTGTAAAACGCAGAACTTCCTGGGCGTTGTAGAATTCGATCCGTTTGCTTTGAACGGCTGATTTGCGAAAGAGTGGTGAGTTGTTCAAAACAAAAAGGTAACTCGTCAGTGTGGTCTCAAGCTCTCCCGGATTGCCGAAGATGATGCCTTCCAGGGTCAAAATGTAACTTGGCGCAACCGCCTTGGTTTCTGGCGGCCGGCTCATTTCCGTACTGATCAATCGGATGCCGGCCGGAGTGATGGCGGACAATTCCTGCATGGCGGCCACAGGGCTGTAGCGGCGGACGATCATATGAGTGGTTTGACGATTCTGTTGGGCCTTGGCAAACATCGCCAGGAGGATCTTTTGATCTGCCATGGGATTATAGGTCAAGAGCTGCTGGTTCAGATTTTCGAGGTCGGTGCGACGGTGATCCAGTTGGCGCTCCTGCCATGAAAAGAAACCGATCAGGACCATCAGGCACAAGATGCACGTGGTAAGAATGCGCATATTATTGCGCCGTATGTTCTCGAAGCGGTCCTTGTTTTCGTGGGTGTAAAGAAAATTAGGTGTCAAACTATTGTTTGAAATGGCCAGCCCGATGGAGGGGGCAAACGATTCACGTTCGCACCCGCTTCGCGGAACCTTGATTTGCCGTGAAAAGGTTCCGGATTCGAATGGATTCATTACGCCGGTCGGGAGTTCAAGCTGCTGGCTGAGGTAATTGACAATTGCGGGGCTGGCCGTTAGCTGCCCGGCGATCAACAGGCGCCGGATTCCTTCCCCGGGGAATGTCAGTGCATAATGTTCGAGAGTGCGCTCAACCTGACGGACCAAACGTTCAAGCGCCGGAAGGATCATGTGGAAGGTTTCGGTCGGACCCGTCGCGGAAGCCGTATTCCGAGCTTCCCCGGTGGCTGCGGCGATAAGCTCAAAAAAGCGGCCCTGAGCTTCCTGCAGCAGGGATGATTCGGTCTTCTGGTCGACTGGGGTCGCGGATTGGCCGACCGCCATGGTCGTTTGCCAGTCATTTTTGGATCGCAGCGTCAACTGGATGGCCTCAAACATGCTGTGCATGCCGGCTTTGATACCTCTGGACAGAACCAGATTGCCGCTTCTGAAAATGGCGATGCGCGACCAGTCCCGTCCGACGAACAGCGAGCACACCTCCTGATCGCAGTAGGGAATGACCTGTCGGCGAAACAGATTCTGAATGGCAAAAGAGGAGATGGTGATGCCTTTCAAGGGGTAACCTGCTTTTTCAAAGGCCGATTTCAGCGCCCCGATTTCGGCGCGCGGCGCCTTGACCGCCATTACCTCGGTCTTTCTGACCCCTCCCTCGGTGATGTCTCCGAGGACTTCGTAATCAAACAGATCGTCCTGCTGGTTGACCGCAACTTTTTGCGTAAAGGTCCATAGAACCGCATTGCGGATCTGCCTGCGGGGCAGTTTGGGTATGCGGATATAACGGGTTTCGACGTTTGATGAAGGGATTGCGCTCCAGATTTCACAACCGCCATGACCGCCGATCCGGTCAAGGTTTTGCTTTAGCAGCTCCGGCAGTGCAGGGTCCTGCAGTGAAATGGACCGCTGCAGCGGAATATCAAGGTAGTCGGTCAGCTCGTAATGGTTGTCGGAGAGACGTTCCACCTTGGCCATTTTAATATAGGTGTGGCCGATATCCACTCCGATGGTGCGCCGCCGGGTGCGGTTGAGTGGTTGGGTCAAAATTTTCCGGGTTTTGGCACTGTTGGATATGACCGGCTTAGGCGAATCCGAGTGGCGTATCAGTTGCAGCAGTTTTTCGGTGGAGTGAATTTCAATATTCCTGGCCACAACGGATCTCCTGTTCCTGTTCAGCACCGGCGCGTACAGCACGTCTGTCGAGATCGGGCGGAAAATTTCTGGTCACAAAGCATTATTTTTGTCAACGTCAAAATTGAGACTTTAGTGAACTAAAGGCTGTATTTATTACAAAAAAGCGATTATACGCAGTAATCTAGGAGCCGCCGCCGCGCGTGGCTGCACGCGCGTCCGGATGAAGGCACAATTAAACTTGTAAAGCGATTTGATTTGATGTTGGTGTGTATCTATGCCAATTTTTTCGCCCGTCAGCCCAGGACCGGAAGCCTACCGGCGCAGACCGTGCACAAGCCGTCGTCATATCATAAGGTCGCAAAGGGGATGAAGCAGGAATCGAACACAGGGGGGCGCCGTAATGTGATGACCGACCGTATGGTGCTGATCGGCTTTGGGTTGGCGGCCATATACTGGTTGTTGGATTCGTTCCTGTCGATCTTTTTATCCTACGATCATTTCTTGGAGAGGATGCTCGGCGTCCAACTGGAAAACATCTGGGGCCGCATCATCGTACTGTGCATGTTCGTGATCTTCGGCTCACACGCTCAGTTTACGATGGATGAAAGAAAAAAGGCGGCGGCCAAAATGGAACGGGATGCGGCCACGCGCGAGCGTTTCCAGCGGCTGTTATCCCCCGACCTGGCTGAAATGGTTGTCAGCGGTGCGCTGACGGTTCAGAAGGGGGGAGAAGGCCGCATCGCTACGGTGATGTTCATCGACATCCGTGGATTCACGGCGCTCAGCAGTAAGACCAATGCGGCGGATATCCTGCAGTTGCTGAACGAATACTATGAGGTGGTCGTGGAGGTGGTTTTCCGCCACGAAGGTACGGTCGATAAGTTTATTGGAGACGGCATGATGGTCATCTGGGGTGCCCCTGTGAGCCATCTCGACGATCCCCACCGGGCCGTGCGTGCCGCTTTAGAGATCATGAAAGCCCTGGAGGATTTCAATTATTACCGCCTTGCGAGGGGCGCTGCTCCAATTGCCGTGGGAATCGGCGTCAACACAGGTCCTGTGGTGGCCGGGTATCTGGGGTCCAGTCGCACCATGAGCTATTCGGTCATCGGGGATACGGTCAACATGGCCGCCCGCTTGTGCGGAACAGCGAAACCGGGGCAGATCGTGATCTCAGAAGAGACGCGCCGACTGGTTGCGGAAGCGTTCCGGACCAAAGCAGTGGGCCCCTTTACCGTTAAAGGCAGGCGTGACACGATTCGAGCTTACGCGGTGATCGGGAGTGACGAAGTCAAGGTGACGACTGCCCAGGCGGCAACTTTGGAATCATGACCCCACCAGGCAACCGATCGACATCAATGGGAAATCGGTGGACTTCCCTTTTTGCAGGGGTATGGTGAGGCGGACTTAAGCGTTCGGAGGCATGCATTTGAATTCAAATGGGCGCGTTGGGATCGGGTACGATGTTCATCCTTTAGTTCCCGGCAGGCCACTGGTGCTGGGGGGTGTCCGCATACCGTTTGAGAAAGGATTGATGGGCCATTCCGATGCCGATGTCCTGGTGCATGCGGCCTGCGATGCGGTTTTGGGTGCCGCGGGTCTGGGTGACATCGGGCATCATTTTCCGGACAGCGATCCATTGTATAAAAATATATTTAGTGTCGAACTGTTGCGCCGGTGTGCGGCGATGATCAAGGCGCGTGAGTACAAGGTGGTCAATCTGGACGCAACGGTATTCGCCCAGGCCCCTAAACTGGCGCCGCACTGCTGCGCCATGCAGAAGGTCATGGCCGACGCGCTCGGTTGTCTGGAAGGACAGATCAATATCAAGGCGACCACCACCGAGGGACTGGGCAACATCGGCCGGGGAGAGGGAATGGCGGCCATGTGCATCGTGTTGATCGAAAAGTTATAGTTTTACATCCAGGTCATTCGCGTTAAATTTAGAGGCGACGGCATCCGTCGCTTTTTCATTGCACTGAGCGGATATTCAAATGGATCAATTCAAGTTGATTTCGGATCATGTTCCCAAGGGCGACCAGCCCGCGGCCATCGAGGCCCTGGTCGACGGGGTTTGCAACCGCCTCCGCGATCAGGTGCTGCTCGGCGTGACCGGCTNNCTCGGGCAAGACGTTCACGATGGCGCATACCGTTCAACGGGTCAATCGGCCGACGCTGGTGATCGCGCCCAATAAAACCCTGGCGGCGCAGTTGTACCATGAATTCAGGCAGCTCTTTCCGCACAATGCGGTCGAGTATTTCGTCAGCTACTATGATTACTATCAGCCCGAAGCCTATATCCCGACGACGGATACCTACATTCAAAAGGACTCTTCCATAAACGAGATGATCGACAAAATGCGTCATTCGGCCACCCGGTCGGTTCTGACGCGGCGCGATGTGATCGTGGTGGCCAGTGTTTCCTGTATTTTCGGTTTGGGGGCTCCCGAGGACTACCTGGCCATGCGCAGCGATCTGCAGGTGGGCTTGCAGGTGTCCCGCGAGCGCCTGCTGGCAGATCTTGTCGCCATGCATTATCAGCGCAACGATGTGGATTTCCACCGCGGCGTCTTCAGGGTGCGCGGCGACCGGGTAGAGGTATTTCCGGCCCATGAAGAAGATCGGGCCATCCGGATCGACTTTTTCGGGGACGAGATCGACACGCTGCAGATTATCGATCCCCTCAGAGGCACTGCTCTGCAGTCCATACGCGCGGTCTCCGTTTTTCCGGCCAGCCACTATGTAACATCCCGTCAGACGCTCAAGCGCGCCATTCAGTCCATCCTGGCCGAACTCTCACCGCGGGTCGATTTTTTTCGGCAGGAGAACAAACTGCTGGAGGCGCAGCGCATTGAGGAGCGCACCCGATTCGATCTGGAGATGCTGCAGGAGTTGGGCTACTGCAACGGCATCGAAAACTATTCGCGGCATCTGACCGGCCGGGCGGCAGGGGAGCCTCCGCCGACCCTGCTGGACTATTTTCCGGAAGATTATCTGATGTTCATCGATGAAAGCCACATCGCGGTTCCCCAGATCCAGGCCATGTACAAGGGAGATCGTTCACGCAAGGAAACGTTGGTCAATTACGGATTCCGCCTGCCCTCGGCGCTGGATAACCGCCCCTTGCGGTTCGATGAGTGGCGCCAGCGGGCACGGCAGGTTATTTACGTTTCGGCCACCCCGGCCGACTACGAAAGCCGGATCGCGAAGGGCGCCATTGTGGAGCAGATCGTGCGCCCGACCGGACTGGTCGATCCACAGATCAGCGTGCGGCCGGCCGGCCGGCAGGTGGATGATCTCTATGCTGAGATCATCCGCAGCAAGGAACTCAACGGGCGCGTCCTGGTCACCACCCTGACCAAGCGCACGGCCGAGGACCTGACGGAATATTATACCGACCTGGGACTGGCCGTTCGCTACCTGCATTCGGATATCAACACGCTGGAGCGCATGGAGATCATCCGTGACCTGCGCATGGGCAAATTCGACGTTCTCGTGGGCATAAACCTGTTGCGGGAAGGATTGGATATCCCGGAAGTGGCCCTGGTGGCGATACTGGATGCGGACAAAGAGGGTTTTTTGCGATCGGCGCGTTCATTGGTTCAGACCTTCGGCCGTGCGGCCCGTAACATCGAGGGCAAGGTGTTGCTGTATGCCGATCACATCACCGCATCGATGGCGCGGGCCATGGAGGAAACCGAGCGTCGGCGCTTGATCCAACTCGAATACAACAGCCGTCATGGGATTGTGCCCGAATCCATCCACAAGACGATCGCCGGCGTTTTCGAGGATTTTTACCGTCCTGACCGCGAACGCCCGGCGGTCGCCGAGGAAAGCGCTGCGTATCAATCGTTCGAGTCTCTTGAAGCCGCTATCGGAAATATGGAAAGGGAGATGAAAAAGGCAGCGCAGGAACTCGACTTCGAACATGCAGCGATTCTGCGGGACCGAATCAAAAAGCTAAAGCAAAACATGATATTCGAATTATAGCCAATGGAAATAAATAACGATACCGCATATAATAATGCAGAAGCATCAGGAGCATCCGGTCCGACGCACGAACGTCTGATTGAACAGGTGAGGCATGCACCCGCCGAACCGGGTGTTTATCTGATGCAGGATGCGCAGGAGCACATTCTATACATCGGCAAAGCCCGAAGTCTTCGGAAACGGCTGCAGACATACTTCCAAAGCGGGCGCCCCCTGGACCCAAAAACGCGGGCCATGTTGGCCAAAGTTGTTCAGATCGGAACCATTCAGACGCACACCGAAAAAGAGGCCCTGATTCTAGAGTCCAATTTGATCAAGCGCCATCGTCCACGCTACAATGTGGTTTTAAAGGATGACAAACGGTATCCTTCTCTCAGGCTGGATCTGTCGGAAACCTATCCGGAACTGCAGATCGTGCGAAAAATCCAGAACGACGGCGCGCTCTATTTCGGCCCCTATGCGTCGGCCCACGCGGTGCGTGAAACCCTGCGGTTCATTCACAAAACCTTCAAACTGCGAAAATGTCGGGGGCATCATTACAAGAATCGCACCCGGCCCTGTTTGAATTTTCAAATGGGTTTGTGTCTGGGCGCCTGCCATGGAGTCGACACCCGACTGTACCAAAGCGTAACCAGGGAAGTGATTGCTTTTCTCAGGGGGCGGACGCCGGCGCTTATACGCAAGGTCAGGCGCAATATGCAGGCTGCAGCGGGTGCGCAGGATTTCGAAAAGGCGGCACAGTTGCGCGACAAAATGATCGCCCTGCAGAAAACGCTGGAACGCCAGGTTTCGGTCAGTACCGATTTCAAGGACCGTGACGTGATCGCGATGACCGCCCGGGAGGATCACCAGGTGGCAACCTTGCTGCGCGTGCGGGGAGGGTTTCTCGTCGGCAGCCGCCACTTCGGATTCGAAGGGGTGCTCGGTTCCGTCGACGAGCAGATAGGACATTTTCTGCGCCAGTACTACGATTTCGATCGCACGGTGCCCCCGGAAATCCTGGTCAGCCACCTGCCGGCGGATGTCGGCCTGCTTGAGGAGTTTCTTGGTGAACGAAGAAACGGAGCGGTTCAAATAACCATGCCCCAGCGCGGCGAGAAGCATCGCCTGGTACAGATGGCGCTGCAAAACGCGCAGCGCGAACTGATCGAACGCGTTCAACGGGAATCGCGTCAAGTCCAGCTGCTGGAACGATTGCAGTATCGCCTGAATCTCGGGCGGCTGCCCCGCCGCATCGAATGCTTTGACAATTCCAACTTCAACGGTTCGCAACCGGTTTCCGCCATGGCGGTCCTCGACCACGGCCAGCCGCGTCCGGAGCTTTACCGGCGTTATAAGATTGAACCGCTGGGCAAACCCGATGATTATGCCTTCATGGCAGAAGTGTTGAAGCGCAGGTTTCGGGATGTCCAATCGGGAGACACGCTTCCCGATCTGCTGCTGGTGGATGGGGGGAAAGGGCAGATCAGCGTCGCGCTCTCTGTTTTGGCGGAGTTGGATCTGCGCGGGCGGTTTGATGTGGCCGGGATCGCCAAAGGCGAAGATCAGGACAACGTCTATCTTCCGGGTCGTGCCAATGCCGTTCAGTTCGGCCGGGACGCCGAGGCGCTGCTGCTGCTGCAGCGTCTGCGCGACGAGGCCCACCGCTGGGCGGTCGGTTTTCAACGCCAGCGGCAGCGCAAGGCAACCCTGCACTCGGTTTTGGATGAGGTTCCCGGAATCGGCCCCAAGCGCAGGAACCGACTCATGACCCACTTCGGCGGCATCGCCGCCATCCGGAAGGCCTCCGTTGCCGAGCTCCAGAAGATCTCCGGAATTACGCTCGAATTGGCCGAACGGATCAAGGCCCACCTGGGCAGGCCGGAACCCTCGGAGGATGTGCGCGAATGATACACAAACGTTACTCTTTAACAGAGATTTCAATGTATTGACATGGGTAACGATTTATGGTCTGGTACTTCCTTTTTTAAATAGGCAGGTTCCGGCAAACAGTTCGGCGAAATCACTCACAACATGATGGAGGTGGCCATGAAATCACCCGTGCGTGTAGCAATCACCGGTGCCGCGGGACAAATCAGTTACTCACTTATCTTCAAAGTCGCCCACGGCGATATGCTGGGCAAGGACCAGCCGATCATCCTTCAATTGCTCGAGATCCCGCCGGCCATGAATGCGCTCAACGGCGTCGTCATGGAACTGCACGACTGCGCGTTCCCCCTTCTGGCGGGTGTAATCGCCACCGATGATCCCCTGGTGGCATTCAAGGATGTCGAATATGCATTTCTCGTCGGTGCCCGACCACGCGGTCCCGGAATGGAACGCTCCGACCTGCTGAAAAGCAATGCCCAGATTTTTTCGGCTCAAGGAAAGGCCCTCAACGCGCATGCCCATCCCGATGTCAAGATTCTCGTCGTCGGCAACCCGGCAAATACCAATGCCCTGATAACCTTGAAGAACGCTCCCAAACTCAATCCTCGCAACATCACTGCTATGATGCGTCTGGACCATAACCGTTCCCTTTCGCAGCTCGCGCAGAAAACCGGTGTTCCCACCACCCGAATCGAAAAAGTCGTGGTCTGGGGCAACCATTCGGCAACCCAATATCCGGATCTCAGTCACGCGACCGTAGACGGTGTTTCCGCCAAATCCAAAATCGACGAGCAGTGGTATGTTCAAACCTTTATCCCTACCGTCCAGCAGCGCGGTGCCGCGATTATAAAGGCCCGAGGCGCTTCCAGTGCCGCCTCCGCCGCCTCGGCCGCTGTCGATCATATGCGCGACTGGGCCCTGGGAAGCAACGGCCGCTGGGTCAGCATGGGGGTTTACAGCGCAGGTAACGCTTACGGTATTGACAACGACCTGATTTACGCTTTTCCCCTGGTGTGCGAAAATGGCGAATGGAGGGAGGTCAAAGGCCTCCATATCACCGATTTCAGCCGGGAGCGCATGCGCGTCACCGAACAAGAACTGCTCGATGAAAAATCCGCGATCGCCGACCTTCTTTGAACCCGTTTAACAAATCGCCGAAACAGACGATATGGCATACAGGGGTGCGAACAACGCCCCTGTATGCCATATCGGGAAAATCGCTCACCCTCCAGGGCGAAAGACCTGCGGAGGGGGAGGGCCCGGTGAGCACCCACACGTATAGATTATTCAAATAACTATTAATTATTGACTTATTACAGAAAGGCGCGCTAAAAGTTCAAACAGAAGTTGCAGGTCATCTGGAGCAAAAACGGTAGCGGGGCCATGCCGACACAATCCATAATCCAAAACCCGGTTCATATTTCGACTAAAGATCGAGAGCAGGTTACCGGTCTTGAAATGTGGCGTAATCGGGGAGCCGTTTATGGATATTAAGGAACGCCTTAAGGCCTTGCTTCAGGAAGCCGAACTCTACCGATCTCAGGGATTGCTCAACGAGGCACGCGGAAAATTAAAAAACACCGCCGAACTGATCTCGGGGATTCCCAACCTAAAGAACAAAGACAGCTTGCTACGGGCCATTGATGCCAAAATGGCAGCTCTGGACCAGTCTAAAAATAAAGTTGAGCTGGTGCCCGCCAACCCGGAACTATCTAGAAAAGCTCAGGATTTGATCAAAAATCTCTTCTCCTTCTCGGAAAACAAGGATGCCGATTTGGCAGCCCTTGAAGGCGCCGTGGCCCTTGCGAAATTCGGTCAGTTCGACCGAGCCGTAACCGAATTGCAGCTGCTTCTGAACAAAGAGCCGCTGCGGGTGGAGGCGGCCAAAAACATTCTGCGGTGCCATTTGGCGATAGCCGACCCTAAGAAAGCCATCGGTCAATATCACCAGTGGTATTCGGGCGAAACCTTTTTACCCGGCCAACTGGAAACCGTTCGGGCCTACCTTGAAGATATCCTGAAGAAAAAAGGAATGACCGTCACGCTGCCCGCACTGCAGGCGGCAGTCCAGACCCCACGGGTGGCGACCGAATCCGAAACAGAGATGACGACCGAAACGGAAGAGGAATTTTTGGATATCACCTCGGTTGGCATCACTTTCGACAGCGGCTCGCGCAAAGGTCAGATGGTGGAGTTCGATGTCAATTTTCAATCAGCCAATACACTCAGCCTGATTATCTCGAAGAAGGACCAGGAGCTTGTCGATAGTTTAAAAACCGGCATGAAGCTGATCGATATGCAGTTTTATTCGCCGATTGCGATTTTTAACGGAGCAGGTGTGGTTTCATCGAAGACGCAGATTAAATCAGGGCCTAAAAAGGGAGACTTTTGCCTCGATATTCGCATCACCAGTAAATAAGGTGGACGCCGCCTGGCCTTGCTGGTTACCGGGCGTGATCTTTCGGCACAATGAAATGGTCGGCCAGGCAGGAAGGTCGGGCAACAGGAAACTGAACCAGTAACAGCTTACGAAGATATTCTGGGGAGTTCTATTTAATGGCGATTTTCAACATGAAGAAACGGGAGATAGAATGCAAGGTTGTCTACTACGGCCCCGGACGATGCGGCAAAACGACCAACCTGGAATATATCTTCAAATCCTTTAAAAAGCAGATCAAGGGCGAAATGGTGTCGATCAATACGGAAGGCGATCGGACGCTCTTTTTTGACTTCCTTCCGATAGGTCTTGGCCAGATCCGCGGTTGCGACGTCCGAGTGCAGCTCTACACTGTTCCCGGTCAGGTAAAGTACAGCTCAACCCTTAAGCTCGTGCTGCGCGGAGTGGACGGAATCGTGTTTGTAGCCGACTCGCTGGAGGTCCGCCGTGAGAAGAATATGCTTTCGCTCAAGGATCTGCAGGCCAATTTGAAAGATTATGGCAAAAGTATTTTCAAGGTTCCTCTGGTCATACAGTATAACAAACGCGATCTTAGTGACCAGGGAATCCCGCTGATGTCTGTGGACCAAATGGACAGGGACCTGAACCGTCAACTGAAAGTACCGGCCTTCGAGGCCAGCGCCGTCAGTGGCGCAGGCGTGGGCGTTACGTTGAAGGAGTGCCTGAAGTTAACACTGCAGGCGCTTCAGAAAGAATTCAGATGGGCGCAGTAAAT
This sequence comes from Desulfobacteraceae bacterium UBA2230, assembly GCA_002348005.1. The sequence goes on from DDYQ01000187.1 coordinate 16,343, forward strand.
CGCCGCTCCGAAAGGGTGAGAAGCTGCGTTGGATGTGTCAAATGCGGGCTAACATTGTACTGGCAGGGAACCTGAAGTTTCTTGCACTGGGCGATATCATGCAGCTGTTGGGCGCCAACAGCAGCAGCGGCATTTTGCGTATGATCAGCCGATATGCCTCGGAACCGGGTTTCATTTATTTTGAAAACGGCAACCCGATTAATGCCTCCTGCGGATCGAAGTTGGGACTCGATGCTATATTTTCACTGTTCGGCTGGACCGATGGCGAGTTTGAGTTTTCACAGGAGGCCATCACCAGTCAGCGGGTTATCACCAAGAGCCGGATGGGAATCATCTTAGAGGGCCTGAAAATGGTTGACGATGGACAAATCAGGAAGGTGGGACCGGAAACCGTTAGCCGTCAAAGCTCGGTAATAAACGACAAGGGCAGCGTTCCAATTGTAAAAGGACCTCTGGTCGACTATATGTATGTCGCGGATGAGGAAGATTTCTTCGATGGCGAATACATCGTCGAGGAAGGCAAACACGGCAGCTGGATATGGGTTATACTCGAAGGCGTGGTCGAGATTGTTCGCGATACGCCGGAAGGGCCGCTTCCAATGGTCCGTTTAGGGGATGGTTCGTTCATCGGCAGCCTGTCCTCTTTCCTGATTCAGGGGCATATCCGCACGGCCACGGCGGTTGCCGTCGGCAATGTCCAACTGGGTGTGTTGGATTCGCAGCGCCTGGCTCAGGAATTCGCCCGGCTTACGCCTGAATTCAGAGGCTTTCTGGTCAGCCTGGATAAACGTTTAAAACAACTCAATGAGCGGGCCTTCGATTTTCGGATGGGCAAATTCGGTCTGGACGATTTTGTGAGCGGTAAAAAAGCAATCATTCAGCAAAACAGCACCGAAGACGCACTGTACGTCGTCCGAGAAGGGTCCGCCTCGGTCGTTCGCTACGATGATTCAATCCATATTCCGCTTGCCCAACTCTATAAGGGAGACTGTTTCGGCCGCATACCATTTGTGGAACTCGGACACGAGCCGGAGTTCGCATCCGTTCTGGCCAGCAAGGATTTGAAAGTGCGCAAGATTGACATGGTGCAATTTCAGAGTGAATACAATCAGCTTTCGACAACTTTCAAAAACTTTGTCGATAATGTGGCCAGCTGTGTAGCGGTGACGACCGATGTGGTCTGCAGCTATCATAAGAAGTTTGGAACGGGTTCTCAAAACCCTTAATCAAGGCAGTCTGAGATGGAAGAAAAAAGAAAACACACGCGTATCGGATCTTTGAATTTGCTCAACTATATCTATCTGGACGACAGCGAGAGCGAAACCACTCAGGGCATGGGTCGGACGCTGAACGTCTCGGAATCAGGACTGCTTCTCGAAACCCACGTGCCCATCAATACGCGGAATATCATTTCATTGACCATCGGACTGAAAGAAGANNCCGTATCGTTTATTCAAAAAAAAATGAGAACGGCATGTTCGAATCGGGCATAGAGTTTTTCGATGTCGATGATTCCGCGCAAAAGATACTCCGCCAATACATCTCGGAATTCAATAGTCTGACATCCAGGTAACATTCCAGCTTAAGGAAATAAAAATTTATGCATTCAGCTGTTCTGCAAACCCGTCTGGACGGGCTCAACCTGATGAATCGCGGCAAGGTGCGCGATATCTACGACCTTGGCGACACGCTGCTGATGGTCGCCACAGATCGGATTTCAGCCTTCGATGTGGTAATGCCGGAAGGCATCCCCGACAAAGGTAAAATTTTGAATCAGATTGCATTGCATTGGTTCGACCAGATGAAGGCCCTGGTGCCGAATCATGTAATCGAAGGGGATGCCCGGCGATTCCCGCCCCCCTGCCGGCCGCATACCGATATTTTGCAGGGACGCACGATGCTGGTGCACAAAACCAAAGCCCTGCCGATCGAATGCGTCGTCAGAGGATATCTCTCCGGTTCGGGGTGGCAGTCCTACCAGGAGAGCGGCCAAGTTTGCGGCATTGCCTTGCCTTCTGGACTGCGGGAATCCGACCAATTGCCGGAACCGATTTTCACGCCCTCGACCAAGGAGGCGGTGGGGGTGCATGATATCAACATCGATTTTGAAGAGACCTGCCGCAGGATCGGCCGAACAACGGCCGAGAAGGTCCGCGATCTCTCCCTGGCCATCTATCGCCGTGGTGCCCGATTGGCGCTTGAAAAAGGGATCATTATCGCCGATACCAAATTTGAATTCGGCATCCTGGACAAGCAGGTCATTCTGATCGATGAGGTGCTGACACCGGATTCGAGTCGTTTCTGGCCGCTTTCCGGATATCGGCCCGGCGGCGCCCAGCCCAGCTTCGATAAGCAGTATCTGCGCGATTATCTCACCTCGATCAAATGGAACAAGAAGCCGCCGGCCCCTCATCTTCCGGATGACGTCGTGGTGAACACGCGGGCAAAATACCTGGAGGCGCTGCGGTTGATCACCGGTACATCCCATGGACTTTAGCCATACCGTTCTGCCGCTGAATCAGATCGCTTCCGATTGCTATTTCCGGATTTCATGCGCCACGGACATCGATGCGCTGGTCCGGTCGATGGCGCAATGCGGCCTGATCAATCCCCCGGTTGTGATCGAGCGTGAAGAACACCTGTCTGTGGTCTGCGGGTTCGGCCGTGTTGCGGCGGCACGCCGATTGGGCTGGACGGATATACCGGCCAGGCGTTTAAAACCGGACACGCCTGCTGAAGTTTGCGTTCAAATTGCCATCATCGACAACAGCAGTCAGCGCACTTTGAATTTATGCGAACAGGTTCGGGCGATTGGCTTGTTGAGCCGCCTCATCGCGGATCCGGGGCGTTTGACCAGCTGCGCTCAAGCATGCGGTCTACCCCTCAATCACAAGGTGGTCCGCGATTTGTTAAAGATCGCTCAACTGCCGCCGGTTCTGGAACCGGGTCTGATCGGCGGGGCGATCGCTTTGCCGGTGGCCGCTCGCCTGGCTGACATGAAGGAGCGATCGGAGGCCGAGATGCTGGGCCGCTTGCTGATCGAACTCGATTTGAGCCTTAACCGGCAACGGGAGGTGATCGATTGGATCGAAGGGATTGCACGTCGGGAAAATTCGAAGATTGGGCCAATTCTGGAGAGTGAAGGGCTGGCCCGCCTGCGCAAAAATGCGCAACTCGATCAACGGCAGAAAGCTACACTCATCCGGCAGCATTTGAAGAGCCTCCGATTTCCGTCGATTACAGCGGCTGAGCGTGAATTTGAAATGTTGCGCCGCAGATTGAATCTGCCGGCCACCATCCAACTGACTCCCCCCCCGGGCTTTGAAAGCCGCTCCTATTGTCTCCAACTGCAGGTGACCTGCATGCAGGACCTGGTCAATGGAGAGCGCGAACTGCACCGTCTGACGCTGTCGTCCGAATTTGCAGCTTTGTTCGAATAAACCGTTTCATATTTCACGGCATAATGGGTGCTCCTGATTTAGCAAGAGAACAGTCCGACGTGCCGCCAATCAGCGTGTTTACGAGATTTACCCTCCTGTGCAAAGCCTCGACTTAGATCCTGCATCCCACCGCAACTGAAAATTAAATTAAATTAGTCGATCTTGAAAAAGGCTAAA
>DDYQ01000203.1 GCA_002348005.1 Desulfobacteraceae bacterium UBA2230
GCCTTTCGCCGGTCAAAATTTTCTACCCACATCCCAATGCCCGGGCGAACCGTTCTTCCCGTATAAAGAGAACCGCTCTCCCGGGAGTCTCCGGGTTTTTCCGCACGATTATGCGGCCTCATGCCTCCCGGGCGCGGCCGATGAGACCGCCAGTTACCTTATGCAGACTGGACCCTGACCCTGCCGTGCAAAAATCAGTTGGCCCTTTCCTGACGCGGGTGCGGCTTCCTATGGGCGGAGAAAACCGGAGTTGAAACGGCATGTCTGAAAAAGGAGGGGGCAAGACCCTCCAAAGGATCTTGCCCGACAGAGGAAGGAGAGAGCATTCGGTGCCTCACTAAAGAGCAACTTACATGCCATTTTAATGAAGCCCGATAAATGGCCGTCCCACTTGCACTCGCACGGCAATGCCTGATTTCATTCGTCCAAAAAGAAAACATTTTCGTAATCAGAGGTGCGAAATTTGACCTCCGGGACTTTCGCGGCCGCGACGGAGGGGCCGTTCAGGAACCGCAAGCGACTTGCGCAACCCAGCCCCCGATATACTTTGTAGCCGAACACCATCAAACCACCCCGAAAGTTCTACAGGTGTTCGAGGGAGGTCCTATGCGTCATTCAAGTTCCCGGACAATGGCATCCAATGGCGACCTGTGGCCGCCGCTGCCCTATCAGGAGTGGCAGGAAACCTATGCAACGCTCCACATGTGGACGCAGATCGTCGGCAAAATCAGGCTGGTCAACACCCCATGGACCAATCACTCCTGGCATGTCACCCTTTACCTGACCGCCCGCGGCCTGACCACTTCACCGATTCCATACGGTGCGCACGCCTTCCAGATCGATTTCGATTTCGTCGAGCACAACCTCTTGATCCGCACGAGTGATGGAAGGGTCGACGCGATGCGGCTTTCGCCTCGACCGGTCGCTGAATTCTATCGTGAACTGATCGATAGGCTGAACCAACTCGACATCCGGGTAAAAATACACAAAACGCCCAACGAAGTGGAAAACGCCGTTCCTTTCGATGAAGACGACCAGCACGCATCCTATGACGCCGTTTACGCAAACCGTTTCTGGCGTGCGCTGATCCAGGCAGACCGGGTATTCAAGCGCTTCCGTGCCGGCTTCATCGGTAAATGCAGCCCGGTACATTTTTTCTGGGGAAGCTTCGATCTCGCTGTCACGCGTTTTTCGGGGCGGCTGGCACCGCCGCACCCGGGCGGCATTCCGAACCTTCCGGATTGGGTTGCCCGTGAAGCCTATTCGCACGAAGTGAGCAGCTGTGGCTTCTGGCCCGGCGGTGGCCCGATGCCCCACGCGGTTTTTTATGCCTATGCTTATCCGGAGCCAGAGGGCTTCCGTACCGCCAGGGTCCCGGGTGAAGCGAGTTATAATCTGGAACTCAGGGAGTTCATTCTGCCTTATGATGCGGTCAGGCGTGCAGAAAAACCCGATGCGCTTTTGCTTGGGTTTCTGCAAAGCAGTTACGAGGCCGCCGCCAACCTCGCCGGGTGGGATCGCGCAGCGCTGGAACGTACCGACGCGTCATAGTCGGCGGCACGGCGCGGAAACCGAACACCGTGCTCGTGCCGGGTCCGCGGCCAATGGTGCGCCATTCACACAGTTTGGGAAGGAATTTACGATGACGCTAGTCCAGCTCACATTGAAGCGGGTTCAAGCGCGGCCGGTGGTCCTTCCCCTGAAGCGGCCGATCGTCTCGAAGGTGGGCCTGTTTCGAGAGTGGCCGCTGATTTTGATTGATCTGTACACGAATGAAGGCGTTGTCGGTCACAGCTATCTCGAGCCCTATCTCAAGCAGTCCTTCCGTTACATCATTCCTGTGATTGAAGATCTGGCCGAGTCGGGGAAGGGTCGACCGGTGGCGCCATTCGATGCGCATCGTCGCGCAGTGGGTTCACTGCATCTCATCGGCCGCGAAGGCGTGTCGCTGATCGCGGTCTCGGGTCTCGACATGGCGGCCTGGGATGCCCTGGCCAAAGCCGCCGGCGTGCCCCTTGCAGTTTTCCTCGGCGGAACCCCTGGTCCGGTGCCCGCGTACAACAGCAACGGGCTTTGGCTGACACCGCCGGACGAGTTGGCTGCGGAGGCGGCCGCACTGGTGGCTGAAGGCGGATTTGCCGGCCTGAAGTTGAGGCTGGGACGAGAGACGATCGAAGACGATCTTGCGGCGATCGCCGCGGTGCGCAACGCCGTCGGCGCCACCGTGAAGCTCATGTGCGACTTCAATCAAGGCTTGTCTTTGGGGGACGCGCTCGTGCGCTGTCACGCGCTCGACGACCAGGGCCTCTACTGGTTCGAGGAGCCGACTGCCTACGACAACATTCCAGGCTATGCGCAGCTGGCGCGTGAGCTGAAGACTCCGGTGCAGCTCGGGGAGAATTTTTACGGCCCTCGCCAGTTGTACCAAGCCGTCCTTGCCGGCGCGGGCGACTACGTGATGCCCGACCTCATGAGGATCGGCGGCGTCAGCGGGTGGCTGCGTGCAGCGGCAATCGCCAGCGCCGCAGGCATCCCCATGTCCACGCACCTGTACCCGGAAATCGCAGCGCACCTGATGCGCGTCACCGATACCGCGCACTGGCTCGAGTGGCAGGATTGGGCAAATCCGATACTCGTTGAACCCTTTCAGGTTAAGGACGGCTGTCTCATGGTGCCCGACCGGCCCGGGCATGGGATCGAGTGGGACGAGAAAGCCGTGGCGAAGTTCGCCAAGTAATTGCCTCCGGCGCACGGTGCCGATTCGTTGAATTCTTCATTCCAACCCACTCCGTTCCGGTGCCTCAGCCAAAATGGCGGCGATCAAAGCTTCCTTTTCGCCTTCAGTCATGTAAGGCTGCATCTTTACATCGATAATCCTGCGTTCCCGATCCCTTTTGTGCCGTACGGCCGCTTCAATTCTGGTGATCAGTTCCCGCCTGTCGAACGGCTTGATCACATAGTCCCACGCCCCCATGCGGATGGCGTTGACGCCAGTGGCGACCGTGGCATGAGCGGTGATCATGATGACTTCCACCAGCGGCCATCTGGCTTTGAAGCGCCTCAGCGTTTCCAGCCCGTCTATTCCAGGCATCTTGATGTCCAGAAGGACGACATCGACTTCGTTTCCGCTCAAATAGCCCAGTGCCTCGATACCCGTCTGAACGGCGTCGACCTTATATCCCTGGTGCTGCAGGCGCCGTGCAAGGACCTTTACGAAATCACGTTCGTCATCAACGACAAGGAGTCGGCCGGGGTTCAAGGACAAACTATCCATCGTTCACCGGTCCTCCTCCAACCGAGCACCATAATGAAGCTGGCCGTCCACGACCTTTGCTGCAGAGGTATAGGGGTGTTCTGAAGTTTTTCCTTCGCCCATGATGTGGAGCACCTTGATGCCGGCCGCTTTCAGAGCGTCGGCTATCATGGACCGATGACATCGCCACCACAGCGCCTCTGCGCACAAGATCGCCGTTGGGCGCTCGCTTGCAACTTGAAGGAGCCGAGAAAGTCCTGCGCGAAACTCCGGCGTTTCCATGTGGTCGGCGTAAGCTCGAAACGAGGCATTTTCCCAGACCGTGTTGGTCGAGCCGGGATGGGGAGCCCGCCGGCCTCCGAGTTCCCGGAAATGAAGGTAGAGGATCCCGCTTTCGCTGAGAAATTCCGTCAGCGGCCCGCGGTTAAAGTGCGGAAAAGACCGTGAGCCGGGGTAACTGCGGACATCCGCAATCTGCTCGATTCCTTCGCCCTTCAACAGGGCTACAAAGGTTTCCAGGGTCCGTGTTGAGTGCCCAATGGTCCAGACAACCGGTGAATTGTTAACCATCATGCATCGAACCTGTTCGTCGCGCCTTGGACAAACTCGACCAGTTCGTCAAAGCGTTTCCCGATGTTCCTTGAATCGTATTTATCGATCATCTGCTGGAATCGTTCATGAAGTCAATGCCAGGCCGATTCTGTTCAACCTCTCTATATTGGCCGTGCCCTGATCAGAGTGGATTCAAAGTAGACGGCGGCGTGCCTGGAGGGCGACCTTCAGGACCATTATGCAGTGATGTTGCTGCAGAGAATGGGGCTTGGGTTGGGACCTCCATGCTTCACTGTTGATGAGCACCTGGAGCACCCCCCATTGCTGTGGATGCACCCAACTGCACCCCGGGTCACCCAATAGAAAAATCGAGGCCGTAATCCCTAAAGAATTACGGCCTTTTTTATCGTTGGCGATGCAGGGCTTTGGACTTGAACCCAGACCTTTCCAACTATCTGATTTTACTACTTGCCAACGAAGCACCCGACACGATTCATGACCAAATTTTCGACTAAAAGTTCGACTAAAATCAAGAGGAAATTCACAGCCCCGATCCATCCGGTATAAATGACTTGCTTTCGTGAGCTGCAGAGCTTTATATACTTTCGCACCATTCAGAGCAAATTCTCCTAAGATCCAAAATCTATCCCATTTCAGGAGACGGCTGTCATACGCTTGGACCGTCCCCTCAAATTCACCATATCATACCTCTGTTAGGCTTTATCTTACGGAGGGCCACCTCTCACATTGATAGGAGACTCACATGAAGCGGAATCTCGGGTGCTCGAAGCTGCTCTTTCTGTTTGTATTGACACTTTTATCCAGTTGCGGTGGTGGTGGCAGCAGCGGCAGCAGCGACAATGGTGATCGTGAAATTTGCGACAGTGACTATATGGCCGGGCCGGCGGGGGCAGTCCTGACGGTTGATGATCCGAACAGCCCCTCTTACGGCGTGAAGGTCGAAGTTGCACCAGGCGAGCTGGATCAATGCCGTACTTTTTACCTCGCTCATGACAATCTTAATGTATCCGTCACACCTTATCTGCCGTCCGGATTTTTATCCTGGCCTCGGCGGCCGGAAGGGGTGTTTGAAATCAAAACTTCCGGGGGTGCGCCTTATGATGCCGAAATCACCATGACTCTACCTCTGTCAGATACGGATTTAAATGTCGGCCCTGGAGAAGTGATCTCCGCCTTTTATTTTGACAAGACGGCGAACAGTTGGCGTTTTGTTATGCCGCAATCTATTGACGAAGATACCAAGACCATGACCGTGGTGACAACCTACAGGGAAGTCTGGAACTGGGGGCGGGTGGATGTACAGAAAATGGATCGGCCGCGTCTCGAAGCGGCCTTGAAAGACCGAATAGGGCAAAGTGCATTGGCCGAGATCATCGCCGATATCGAGAAGATCGGGAACGATATCGAGAAGGAGAACATATCTACTACCTGCACAGGTCTGCGCAATCTGCAAAGCGGTCTGCTCGAAACCCTGAGGCAATCAGCAGCGGCAAGGCTGACAGCCGCCAGGCCAGATATCGATCCCCTCTGTGGTTCGTGCGATCCGCTTTCCAACCAGTTTGAGCGTGAATTGTACTCCTTTATCGAGAATAAGATGGAGATTTGGATGATGGGGTTGCTGGCGGACAATGTGGATAACATCGTGGTGGAATTTGCACTGCGGCTGGATGTGTTGATCTGTGATCTGGAAATCAGAAGCTTAAACTGTAATTATCGCTGTGTCCATGATGAGTTGGGTGTCGGCTTCTGGCTTGATTTTGGTGAATATGAGCTGGCTAAAGTCTCGCAGTATATGATTGATTGGTATATTGCGCTGACCCCCGGTATTTGTCCGTAGACCTCTGCTTCTGTAAGAAGGCCCTGCCCTCTTCAGGGCCTTAATCATTTTTCAATGTACCACTCTTCCGAGAAGTTTTACTTTTGGAAGAACTAATTCAGCGATAGCAAAAGAAACAAAAAAGGAGTGAGCATTAAAGCCCACTCCCTCCCATTAATGTTTGCCTCGATAACACACAGGCTTGAGCCAACCTTCTTATCGGGGGCCTTGAGGGTAAACCGGAGTTCCTTTTTGCCGACCATGGGGACGATGGTCGCAGGCACCATTGCACGAAATGGAAGGTCTATTCTGCTTGAATAGAAACACGAAAGGCACCCACTTTTTCGACTAAAAGTTCGACCAAGTTGGGTGCCTAACGTGAATTGTATATAATAGTTGGTGGCGATGCAGGGATTTGAAC
>DDYQ01000107.1:0-969 GCA_002348005.1 Desulfobacteraceae bacterium UBA2230
CTGCGCCGTGGTGGAAATGGTGAGCAACGGGTCTCTGCCCGGCAAAGGATTTCTGAAACAGGAGGAGATTTCCCTTCAGGCGTTCCTGAAAACCATCAACGGCCGCCTCTATGCAGGGGAACCCCATGGGGGCAAGCCGGAGTGACTGAATTAAGGATGTTACCTGAACCAGAACACTGCCGAAAGATAAAATAAAGACAGACTTCAAATAATCTTCGTGATGTTCTCAATGTCCTCTCTTACTGTTTTGAGCTGATTGAGGGGATGATTCCAGTCGGGATAGCCGATCGCGATACCCAGAATCAGCTTTTTGTTTTCCGGGATTCCTGCAATTTGCCGAACATTATGGGCATAATCGACGATTGCACGCATAATGCAAGTTCCCAACCCATAGTTCAAAGCTGCAAGAGCTATAGTCTGGATGATGAGGCCGATATCTATCAGCGGCCATTCGCTGCCAAGCGTTCTGTCTAGTGTAACCACAATCACTGCCGGCGCACCGTAAAAGCTGTACATCGCCTCCCAGTACTCTTGCAAGCGCTTGTTATCATCCTTGGTTATTCCCATAATGGAGAATATTTGTTTTGCCAGATGAACCTGCCGATCCTTATAGATCCCTTGGAGTCCGGTCTCGGCCAAAGCAACATCAGGATTTGGTTTCTTTCCCAATCGATACTGTTCCACACATTCTCGCTTGACCTTATCCAGGATTTTGCCGCTGACAATAAAAAATTCCCAGGGCTGTGAGTTTACGCTTGATGGCGCACGTGTAGCGGTCTTAAGAAGTTCAACCAGAACGTCTGTAGATACGGGATCAGGTCTAAAGCCTCTGATGGATTTCCTTGATTTAATAGCGTCTAAAAGTTCCATTCTCCCTCCTTCTTTTTTGTGTCCTATATGAGCACAAAAATCGTAACAGTTTAGATTTTTGAAATAATGACAGGAAAGGGCCATGGGGGTCCCTCTAAA
>DDYQ01000107.1:1044-7372 GCA_002348005.1 Desulfobacteraceae bacterium UBA2230
GCCGCCCGCCTTCGCTGCCCCTTACTTGCCGAGTCTTTCCCGCACCCTCTTCGTTTTCTGTTTTTAGAGGGACCCCCATGGCCTGAGCCATCCATTTCAAAAGGCTAAACTGTTACCAAAAACCTTGTTTGGCACGCCTTTAGAACACTCACGCAAATCGATCAAGCGACTCCTCGGTTGCGTTGATGCCACTCGCAGGCTATTGCGCGGTAGAGCTACGGTGGCGGCCGACTGCCAGAAAGCCTGCGAGACCAAGGAGGGTGCAGGCTGCCGAAATCGTCCACATCACGTCAAAACCCCAGTGCTGGCTGACCACTCCCAGCAGAATGGAGCCGATGGAGATGCCCGCATCGTATCCCGTAAAATAGGTGCTCGAAGCGAGGCCGCGCTGCTCCGGCCGGACCCTGTCGATCAGCAGCGCCATGGTCGCGGGTTGCGCCATGCCGAACCCGATGCCGAAGAGCGAGGCCGAGATCACGAAATAGGGGAACCCGTGGGCCAAAGGAAGCAGCACCAGGGCCATGGCCGCGAGGATGATGCCCGGGACAATGGCGGCGGCGCCGCCGTGCCGGTCGGCCAGACGGCCGGCGAAGGTCCTGGAGATGAGCAGGGCGATGGCCTGGACCATGAAGAAGAAACCCGGGTTTTGGAGGCCGCGCGACTGGGCAAAGATTGAGATGAACGCGCTGATCGCCCCGAAGCCCATGCCCATGCAGAGCGTCATCCAGGCCACCGGCAGGGCGTCGATGGCCACGATGCCCGTGCGGGCGGACCAGGGCCGGCCCTTGATTTCCCAAGGCTGCCGCGGCTCCCGGGCGAAGAGCGAGATGAGGAAGGCGGTGAAGGCCAGCCCTCCCGAGAAGTAGAACAGGTGCCGGAAACCGGTCGCCCCGATAAGCATAAAGCCGACCACGGGCCCGATAATGAGGCCCGCGGCCTGCGCCGCGGCGAAAAGCCCCACAGCCTCGGCCCGCCGTTTGAGCGGGGCGATATCGGCCACGTAGGCGCTGGATGCCGTGCTGTAGCAGCTCAACCCGAAGCCGTGCACAAACCGCCCAACCAGTAGGATCGGGATTGAACCGGCCAGCAGGTAGACCACGCTCGCAAACCCGTAGCAGGATGTGCCGATCAGGACCAGGGGGCGACGGTGCCAGGCGTCGGTCAGCCAGCCCACGAAGGGGCGGAAAAGCAGGGCCGTGAAAGCGAGGGCGCCGCTCACCAGGCCGGCGTCGGTTTGGCTTCCCCCCAGACTTATGACGTACACGGGCAGCGTGGCGACCAGCATCTGCATTCCGAAGGCATTGGCGAAGTTGGCCAGCGTTGCCAAGACGAAGTTCGAGGTAAGGAGCCTATCCTCCGCACGCCCGATAGCGGCTGCGTCCGGGGAAGCGCCCCCGTGAGCTGAGCGGTTGCCCTCGCCTCCTGAGTCCTTTGTCGCGCTCGTCATCCCCAAGGGGTTCCCCTGTCGTGCCAGCCGAATCCTGAGTTGATGGCTTTATGAGTCATCGCTTTCGCGGGGCCGATGTATGGCAGGTCCGATTTTGTCTGTCAACGGATATCTTGCGTTGAAAGAAAGAGGGTTGAGGATGCGGTCGGCAAAGAGGCGGAGCAATGACCGTGATTTTGAATGCGTCCTTTGATCAGACCCTCTGGTATCGGCTTCCCGGCTTCTGCGGAAGGATCGCAGGATTCCGGTTAGGATCAGGCGGACAGTTTGCAACGGGCTTTGACGAGGTTGCAGAACTCCATTGCGTTTTCGAGGACCAGTTTCCCCACAAATGACTTCGGCCTCCAGGCCCTCGTCCCGAAGACAATCGTGATGACTTTTTTTGTGGTCTTGATTTCGACCCGGATGTTGGAATACTTCCCGTTTGCTTCATCATGTCGAACGAAACAGGCCTTTACGTCATTGAAATGCATCCAGTGGAAAGCCTCTTTCAGGGTGATGGCCATTAGCCCCCTGTCTTTGCTGAAGGAAAGCTGTACACCCTCTCCCGCATCATTGATAAACGCTTGCTTCTCATCGAATTGAAGATGATTCTTCTCCATCTCCGCGATGGTCTTTCTCTCCAATTCGGAGATAATCTGCCTGCAGTATTGCTCTCTCGCCTGCTTTTTCTTTCTCCCGATCGTGAAATAATAGATGTTAAAAGCCGTAATAGGGATCAGGCCAAGGATCAGGATGATTTCTAAAGTGGACATGAAGTGCCTCCAGTCGGATCAATACCAAAATGAAAAACGTTCTGTAAAGAAAAACGATCGAGTCTGTAAAGCGTTGATTATACCGGATGCCGTGAGGATGCCGCGGCCGAGGCTAAGAAAGAAGACTCCCCAGAAGGTCAACATTCGGGGACCGTATTTGTCGACAAGGGGGCCAATGGCCAACGCCAGAATACCGCCGCAGAAGGAACCGAAAGCGATCGCCCCGGTGACCGATGCCCGGGACCAGCCGAGTTCGTCCACCATCGGTTTCATGAAGATCGACAGGATGTTTTGGTAGACGCCGGACTCTGTAAAACCGATCAGAAAGGAGACCCCGACAATGACCCAGCCGTAATATGGTTTTCGCAAATGGGACCTTCCTTATGGACGCTTCATAGATGACGCAGCAGAAAATGCAGGCTTCTCAACGATCGCAGTGGATTGTTGAGGCTCCGCATTTGCGTGGTTTGAGAATAGGGAATAGATGTTCCGCCTGTCAAGACCATTCTATGGGACATAGAGAAAACCCGCTCGCCGGTGAATCGTCAACAGCCGATCAGACGAGCGGGTTTTCATCCGGAAGGGAAATCATGGCACCGGATCCGAGGGATTCTTCGCGTCAGTACCCTTTTTCGTACACTTCGACGGGATAAGGGGGAACATCCGGATCGATGAAGGGCGCGATCTTTTGCAGGTGCGGCGATGCAGCCAACACGCCTCCGTGAACAGCCAAATGCTCCGCGCTCTCCCATGTTTCGATAAATATGCCGAGGTTGCAGGCACGGTCGACGTAAACGCTGTATTCGATGCAGCCGTTTTCGCGCCTGGTTGCATCCACCAAATCCCGGATCGCTTCCAGATACTCGTCCATTTTCCCCGGCCGGATGTGCTGTCTGGCAATCACTTTCAGCATAACCAAAACATCCTTTCTTATACGGCCATTTTACCGCTTCTACGCTGACGCGCGATGTTCAGCAGGTACTGGTCGGGAATCTCCTGACAATCCACATCGAAGCAGTTCTTGGAACCGGATTCATCGGCGTCGTCCCCGTAGATGACCCGTCTGTTGTTTGCTACCCCGGCCAGGATTCTCCGCGCCGATTGCTGCGGCGTCTGTATGCCTTCGGGCATTGTCTTTCCTTCCCATATGGCGGTGGCAGTGGTGCCGGGGGTCGCGGAGGAGATTTTGATCTGGTCGTCCCAGAACTCGGAGCGCAGCGAAAGCGTCATGGCGTTCAGCGCGGCCTTCGTGGCGGCGTACATTGACTGATACGGCATATGGTAGAAAGCGATACCCGAGATGATATTGACGATCTGGCCGCCGCCCTGTTTCCGCATCAGCGGGATTGCCGCGCGGCATCCATACAGTGCACCGTAAAAGTTCAGCGCGAACGCCTTTTCCCAGTCGGCGTTGGTCTGCTCCTTAAAGCCAAGCTTCTCCAGCCCGCCCGGATCGGATGGCGCCACGAAAAACCCGAAGAAACCCGCGCCTGCGTTGTTGATCAGCAGATCGATCCTTCCGCCAAAAAATTCCACCGCACCGGCGATCATCGTCCTGACGTTTTCTTCAAGGGTGACGTTGCAGAGGATGCCCTTCACCCTGCCCGGGTACTGCCCTTTCAGCCGGTTCACGTGCTTTTCAAGGTTCGCTTGATTAAAATCGGCCACGACAACCTTTTTTGCGCCATAGGCCAAGAGTTCTTCAATGAGCGCCAGCCCGATGCCCGACGCCGCGCCTGTGACAACCGCAGTCTTGCCCGCAAAGTATTCCTTGTTCAATTCCATGATTGCCTCTCCTTTGCTCTTGATTGGTCCGGACGGCTACTCGTAACGCTGATGGCTTTGGCAAAGCGTGCAGCGGTCGTAGCGGCCCGAGAACAGATACTGCATGGCATCCAGTGCCTCGTCGTCCTTGTACTTGTAAAGCGTCGTCAGGCTGTTGACCCAGTTGTCGCTCTTCGACCAGCCGGCGCCCAGCGCCCGGACAACCGGGACTTCCGCCCACGGGTCGTCGATGGAGGATTGCAATTTGATCGTGGCCGAAGCGGGTTCCCACGTGTAGTATCTCGTTGGGCTGTCGTAATAGAGGAGCTCCATGTCCTGAAACCCCTTCATGCCCATGCGGTACCGATGCAAAAGGCACCCCCCTCCCGTGACCAGCGGCTCCTTCTGCTTCAGACAGGCCTCCGCTTCCGTGTGGAAGTCCGGGTTGTTGTACCGGCCGATCTCCAGCTCCACGTCGATCAAACGAACGCCGTTGCGCTCGATGAAGCAATGGGCGCTGTCGTCCACGCGCTCGACGACGATCCGCTCGCAAAGCTTCTTTGGAAGCCCCGAAGACTCTCGGCCTGAGTAGGCCCCCATCAGCGCGCCGGGGCCGCTGAGTTGAAGGCTCAGAAAGTACACGCCCGACTTGTCCCCGTATTTCGCCATCAGGCCGATGCCGCCCTCCATGTACCACGGCGCAAAGGTAGGCTCCCGGATGTTCACGATGTACACATAGAACATCGGATTGGCCGGGTCGATAAGTTCCAGGGGCGGCGGCAACAGATCTTTGACCTTCGGGTCCGTGACGCCGAAGAGAAAGATCCCCTCCTGGCTGTTCATGGCGCCGCCCTTCATGAAACCCGCGATTTTCTCCTTGGGAATGAAATAGCTTCCAGACTTCATGGTTACCGTTCTCCTTTCTGTGGATGGAATCATGCCTCAAAAACAAATGCCTTGCCGTGGGCGTCTTGGGTCGCCTCGAGGATGCGACCTCCTTTCGAGGCGTCACCCACGACCCGCACGTTCGCGAACGCCGCCTTGAATTCGTCCACAACGGCCTTGCGGGGCCGCACGCCCATGGCGAGCACGACGGCGTCCGCCTCCACAAACACCTTTTCGCCGTCCTCCAGCCTCGTCAGCTCCACGCCGTCCGGTCTGACTCTTTCCAAGCGGTGCCCCGTCAGGACTTTCGGGTTATGCGGGACGATCCGGTCCATCACGTCGGCGACGACCGTCTCGTACATGCCGGGGCCGACGGACGGCAGCATCTCGACCAGCGTCAAACGGCACCCGCACCCGGCCAGCACCTCGGCCGTCTCGATACCGGTCATGCCCGAGCCGATGACGGCGATTCTGTTCTTCGGGCTCGTGCGGCACAGCAGCACATCCTCGGCCGTGAACACATTCCCGCCGTCTATACCCGGGATCGGCGCGACCAAAGGCTCTGCGCCGCAGGCGACAAAAACACCGCAGGGATCGAGCGCCTTCACGGATTCAACCGTCGCCTTTTCGTTCAGTCGGACCGCGATCCCCGCCTTCTCGGCCAGCACAATCAGGGAATCCACGTAGCGCGTGATTTTCTCCCTGCCGTAACCCTTGTCTGCGATGTTCAGCGTGCCGCCCATCCGGGCGCCGTCGTCAAACAGCACGGGAGCGAATCCCCGATCCTTCAGCGTCAATGCCGCTTCGATGCCGGCCGGTCCCGCACCGATCACGGCGACCGTTCTCCCGGCGCCGTTCTTCAACGGATGGGCATACTCGCGTTCGCGCCCGGTTACGGGGTTCACCGCGCACTTGATGCGCTTGAGTTTCACGATCTCGCCAGAGCACGCCAGACAACCGATGCACTTGCGAATTTCCGCCTCGCGGCCGGAAAACGCCTTGTGGCACCATTGGGGATCGGCCAGGTGTCCGCGCGCCACGCCGACGAAATCGCAGCACCCCTCTTCGAGGATCTGCTCGGCGGCGGAGGGCTCCTTGATGTTGCAAACGGCGATGATCGGGATCTTGACGGCCTTCCGGATTGCCGCCGCCATGTACTTCTTCCAGCCCTGTTCGAATGTGCCGGGCTCGATGCAGCCCATCGTGTAGCAGCTTACGTTGATCGCGTCCACGCCCGCCTTTTCCAATTCAACCGCGATCTTCACCGCCTCGGGAAGGTCGATGCCGCCTTCGAGCATCTCCTCGGCATTGATGCGGACGGACAGGGGAAATTTCTTTCCGCACCTCTCCCGGATTCCCGCGATGATCTCGGTCAGGAAACACATGCGGTTCTCGAAGCTTCCACCGTACCTGTCGGACCGCAGGTTCATCGCGGGAGAAAGGAATTCGTTGATCAGGTAGCCGTGCGCCCCGTGGA
>DDYQ01000107.1:7408-7565 GCA_002348005.1 Desulfobacteraceae bacterium UBA2230
CGCATTCCGCCGTTGTCAGCTCGCGGGGCATTGCGCCGCCCAGCGGGTTGGCTATGGCGGAAGGGGCGACCGGCCGCTCTCCGATGATGAGCGGCGAGGCTTCGCGCCCCGGGTGCTGGAGCTGGACAAAGATCTTCGTATCGTACTTGTGAATCGT
>DDYQ01000019.1 GCA_002348005.1 Desulfobacteraceae bacterium UBA2230
GCTGGTGGGTATGAGCAGCGGCGCCGCCATGGCGATCGCTCTAAAACAGGCCGAGAGCATGCGCCAGGGGCTGATCGTGGTGATCCTGCCCGACAGCGGCGAGCGGTATCTTTCCACCACCCTTTTCGCCGAACGCGAGAAGGTGGGGTTGAAGCTGTTCAATACCCTTGTGCGCGGAAAGCAGGTTTTCCAGCCTGCCGCCAGCGGTAAGGTGACTTTGTATGCCGTTGGCCCCACCGCGCATGCGCCGATGGATGCCGGACAGGCGCGCCGGTTCGTCTTTACCGATCTGCTGGACCGCTATCTGCGCTATCGCGGCTTCGCCGTGCAACAGGTGATGAACATCACCGATCTGGACGACAAGACGTTTCAGGGGGCCGAAAGCGCCGGAGTCGCCCCAGAGCACTTCGCTGCGGGCAATATCTCCGCCTTCGAACAGGACCGCGACGCGCTGGGCATCCGACCGGCCGATCTTTACCCGCGCTCCAGTGCCCATGTGGACGACATGGTCTTTTTCGCCCAGCAACTGGCGGCCAAGGGTTATGCCTACGAAAAGCTGCAGTCGCTCTACTTCGACGTATCCCGGTTCGAAGCGTACGGTCGTCTTTCGGGTATCGACCTGAACAAGATCAAGCTGGGAGCCACCGTCGACCTGGATGAGTATGAAAAGGACAACCCCCGCGATTTCACCTTGCTCAAAAGGGTCAAGCTTTCCGATCTTAAAAAGGGGCTCTACACCAAGACCCAATGGGGCAATGTGCGCCCCTCGTGGCCCTTGCAGTGCGCCGCGCTGGGGCTCAAGTACCTGGGCGAATCCTATGATATACATGTCGCCGGCCGGGAATTAATCTTCCCCCTGCATGAAAATCAGATTGCCATTGCAACGGCCTTGAACAAGAAGCCGCCGGCGCGCTTCTGGGTGCATTGCGACCGTGTGCTGGTCGAGGGTAAAAAAATGAACGGCCACGATGGGCATCCCATGGTTCGTTCTCTGCTCGCCGACGGCTGGAGCGGCCGTGAAGTCCGATACTGGCTGTTGTGTGTGCATTACCGCAAACCGGTGACCTATGCCCTGGCGCGTCTTCAAGACGCCCGACGCACGCTGCGTCGTCTGGATGCCTGCCTGCTGACGCTTCAGCAGGTTACGACCGGCCAGCCGTTCGGGGAACTGGACCAGATGCTGTATGATCTCAAAACCGGTTTCATCGATGCCATGGACGACGATTTGAACATCTCAGTCGCCATGGCGGCGATTTTCAAGGTGATCAAACAGGTTAATCTGCTGGCGGCCGAGCGGCGCCTTGCGCCGGAACAGGTTCCCAGGATTCTGGATGCGTTGCGGGCGATTGACGACGTGCTGCGGATTTTTCGATTCGACTTCCAACGCGACGATCCGGTGGTGCGGGAGTTGCTGCGCCAAAGAGAGCAGGCCCGTTCAGCCAGAGACTGGCCGCGCGCCGACCGTATCCGTGAGCAGTTGATCGGGTTGGGTGTGGACATTCGCGATGGCAAGATTTGAAAATCAGGTGAGCCGATGATCTGTTACATGCCTTTCAGCTATCTTTCAGAAGAACGACTTTGCCGCGTCACCCGCTTTTTCGGCAAGGTGACTATTTACCAACCAGGCGATTTTCTGCTGACGGACGACATGCGCCGACACCTTGACAACAACGCGCTGGAGGCGCGCATTCCGGCCGATGTCGATCAGGGTCGACTCCGGAACGTATTGCGGGACTTTAAAAGCTGGGCTGCCAGAACCCAGTCCAGAGCCGGTGATCTGGCCGGTTTTTTCAGGTCCATGGAAGGCCGTCTGCCGATGATGGACGAGAGCAATCCCTCCCAGATCGGCACTCAGATTCGACGCTTCGGCCGGCAGACTGGAGTACCGGAACCCGACCCGCTTTTCCAGGCCGTTCTGTTTATGGCCGTAGCCCATGAGTACGATACGCAGCAGGAGTCCCTCAGTCGCGAACTGGGGTCGATCCAGGCACTGGAACAACGCATGTTTGACCGGCTTGCCGGACGGCCCGAAGTGGAGCGGACGCCGAGGGTCGAACCGGGACCAGGGTCTGGGCCGGAGGAGGCGGGGCTCTATATGACCGAACAACGCATTCAGGCCTGGGCGACGGTCGCCGCAGCCGATCCGCTGCCCCCCTGGGCATACCTGACGCACAGCCGGGCGGTCTGGGAAAGCGTGCTGGAAAAGCTGCCCGAGATGATGTGGGTGGGGCGCTGGGCGATGCAGCCCACGCAAGCCGGCCCGCAAGCGGATTGGCTTGAAGCAATCGAAGCCCTCGCATTCGGCCGCGAACCGTCGAAGGCGCCGACCGGCGAGGCGGGCCCGGCACCGCACCTCTCGTTGTATGTACTGGCCGGTTGCGACCCGTGTCGATTCCGCGCGTTGCTGTCCAACGGCAAAGTTTCCCAAGCGACCGACCCACGCGTCGAAGTCACGGCCAATACAGTGCTCGGACTGCTGGAAGAAAATGCATAGACGCTACCCCAATCGTCATAGTCGATGGGCTTTTTCGGCATAAGATAACAAAGCTTGACGGACTATTTTAATTGGTATAAGCCGTTTTCCCTGGTTTGCCCAAAAGTTGATTCCGGTCAACTTATTTAAAAAATCATTTGAAAGGAGGCGTTCCGATGGCTTTCAATCCTGTAGTGGACGAAGACAAATGCGCTGGCTGCGAGGAGTGCGTCGACGTTTGTCCGGTCGAGGTGTTTGAGATGCAAGACGGCAAATCCAAGCCGGTCAACGCGGATGAGTGTCTCGGCTGCGAGAGCTGCGTCGAAGTATGCGAAGCGGGTGCTATCACCGTCGAGGAAATCTAAGCAAATCTGCCGACACTTCCCCGGCGCTCGTCGTTCCGGGGAAGTGTCCGGCCTTTCCGTATCATTACCCCTGTATTTTTCCGGAAATACGCTTTCAAAGCGAGCCTAACCGCCGCGCCTCATGGCGGCAAGCAAAGGGCGCCTGCAGCGGACGGCCCCGGTGAGGTTCGCCAGAATAATGTGGGCCATCAGCGCCGTGTTTGCATGATTAAGGCGGTCAGCAGGCCGGCCAGCAGTACGGTGATGGTGGCCGGCAAAGGCCCGGAGTGCCGGCTGGGGAGGGCTTCAGTGCTGCCGGCGACATTGCCCATTAAGGGGGTTTGCGGGTGAAAGCCCGGTCCGAGGTCTGCGCGGCCATGAATTCCGGAGCCGTCCCAGCTCGCCGGCTGGCTTTCGGTGTTGATGGCGAGGACCGGGGGATTCTGACCGTGAGCCGTCACGTTCCAAATAAGTACGATGAACAACATGAGCAGAGTTTTGGATGCCATGTTCACCCGCCGTACTAATGTCAGGGGTTTGGATTAGATATTGCACTCTGGGCGAATGCATTTAGCAGGCCAGATCCGCCGATCGTTATATCTGTTTAACAACATTATTAAAATTAATTATTGCGGCCGCCATTTGGCAGATGTCTCGGTATCTGAGACCCCATTTCCTATGGTATTTGGGTAACAGGTGGGAAATTGGATTTCCAGTAACCCTTTCCGGCCGGTTCTGGGGCGGCGGTCGGGCTGCCCAAGCGTGTTGTTCAGAACATTAATTTCATGTACCTTGCCCCTCACGGCCAATTATGCTAGGAAACGGGCATTATGAAACAGTATCTGGTCGATGAGCTTCGGCCGGCGGACCATGATCGCATGAAGGCATACCTGGATGCGCGGTATGCGGTTTCCGGTTTCGAGGGACTCTATTGGATTCCGATGCCCCCCGAAATGTTGGAAGAAGAACAGGCGGTTCATGCAGAGTGCCGGCCTCATTACATGGCGCTCGAACTGCTGCCGGATCGTCTGGCCGGCGAACTGCTGGTGCGCAGTCAACAACGTATTCGCTGCAGTTGCATTCAATATGCCTCCGAGCGACAGCGTAACTGGTTCATTCAAGTCGTGGACAGCTTTTTCGAGCAACTGGGCATTCAAACTTGAGCTGCGTGGAGAACATGCCCGCAATGCAAATCCGCCTTCATCATCCATCGTTCGAGCTCGGATGCCGTGATGATGGTTATGTAAACCGGTCCCTGGATGGATCGATCACATGGCAATCGCTTTCGGTAAGTACAAGTTGTTTATCGTCCTGCACACAGGGCTGATTTATATCTGGACGATTCTTTCCACCTTCACCATGGGACTGACCGC
Source organism: Desulfobacteraceae bacterium UBA2230 (assembly GCA_002348005.1). The sequence goes on from DDYQ01000019.1 coordinate 4,191, forward strand.
CATCCTCGTTTCCTTTTTTTCCAGGACCGGCGACGGTGTGCATCTGGTGGCACGCTGGTGGGGCCGCAGTATTTTGTGGGCCTGCTGCATCCCCATCCAGATGAAGGGATCGGAAAATATCGATCCGACCCGTTCCTGCATTTATATGTCCAATCACCAGAGCAATTTCGACATTCCGGTTCTGTTGAGCAAACTGCCCGTCCAGTTCCGCTGGCTGGCCAAGGCGGAACTCTTCAAGATTCCGATCTTCGGACGCGGCATGCGCGGAGCGGGATATATCAGCATCGACCGCAGCAACCGCAAATCAGCATTCCATAGCCTCACCCGGGCAGCCGAAAGCATCCGCAATGGTACATCCGTGCTGATTTTTCCTGAAGGCACCCGCAGCCGGGACGGCCGTCTGCAGCCTTTCAAAAAAGGTGGTTTCGTTCTGGCGGTGGACGCCGGGGTGCCCATTGTGCCCATCATCATCCAGGGAACAGATGCCATGATGCCCAAAGGCAGCCTGCTGATCCGCAGGCAAACCGTTTGCGTGGAAATAAAACCCCCTATCCAGGCCTCCGACTACAACCGTCACACCAAGGATGCGCTGATGGAAAAGGTATGGTCGGTAATGGCTGAGCACTTACCTGCTCAATCCGGAGGCCCGCATGCTTAAACTCATTCCCCTGGGCGGCCTGGGTGAAATCGGCCTCAACATGATGGCAGTCGAATTCGATCACACCATGTTCGTCATCGATGCCGGGCTGATGTTTCCTGAAGAGTATATGCTGGGGGTCGATTTCGTCATCCCCGATATGACCTACCTCCGCCAGAACCGCAAGAAGTTGGCCGGCGTTGTCCTGACGCACGCGCATGAAGACCATATCGGCGC
>DDYQ01000194.1 GCA_002348005.1 Desulfobacteraceae bacterium UBA2230
CACAGAGGTCACAGAGGGTCTTTTTAAGCTTTTCTCTGTGTTCTCTGTGTCCTCTGTGGTGAAAACTTCTGTCACGCTATCTGCGCCGATGCACACTCAGTGCTCTGCAGCATAATTAAAGCGGCTTGTTGGTCCTCAGCTTTTTGATTAACCACAGAGAGCACAGAGGGTCTTTTTCAGCTTTTCTCTGTGCCCTCTGTGTCCTCTGTGGTGAAAACTTCTGTCACGCTATTTGCGCCGACGTGCACTCAGTGCTCTGCGGCATAATTAAAGCGGCTTGTTGGTCCTCAGCTTTTTGATTCACCACAGAGAGCACAGAGGTCACAGAGGGTCTTTTTCAGCTTTTCTCTGTGTCCTCTGTGGTGAAAACCCATGTTGAGATGAATTCGTCTCTTAACGAATTCATCAGACATTGAACCGCCTCAGGAACAGCAGCCGCAAGTCGCGGTACCATCTGAAGACCACCGGCTCGGGACCGTGATCGAAGCGCACGTGCACCCTTCCGCCCACGGTGTAGAACCGCTCGGGCGATGGAAGCGTGATGTCGAAAAGAAACATCTTTTGAAACGCTTTTGTGCCGAACCCTTCCCGGGGGTCGACGGCGATCCGCCCGCCCCCCGCCTGGCTCAGGGCCAGCCCGGGGATCTCGTCGGTCGCAGCCGGGATCTCGCGCCGCATCTCGGCCGGCAGCGTCTTCGAAAGCCGCTCCGGCAGCCGCACACTGATCCGGCGGGTCCTCTGCCGAACCTGGTCCACATCGGCCTGCGAAACAACCACCCGGACGGTGGCGGCTGAAGGGCTCAGCACATACCCCAGCAGTTGGCCGCGGCGGACAAAGGCGTCCGGCAGGTCCTCGGCCAAGGGCAGGACGAATACGCCGTCCGCGCCGCTGTAAATCGTCAGCTCGGCAAAGCGTTGAAGCGCGTCCTTCAGCTGGGCCGCAATGTGCGCGAGTTCTTCTTTGGCCATTTCGGCTTTGACCTTGTCGGATACGACCAGGGTGTCGTAGAGCACTTCGGTCTCGCGCTTCTGGGCTTCCAGCAGTCGGATCTGCGCCGGCAGCAGGGGGTCGGAACACTGGATCAAAGGATCGCCGCGTTTTACCAGGCGTCCGGGTTCGGCGACGATATGTTGCAAAAAACCCTCCGTGCCGGCGCGCACGAAGGCCTCTTCGGGCGGCCACATCACCCCTTCGGTAAGCGTGCTCAACGGTACGGGGACAATACCGAAGGCCACCGTTACGCCGGCAAGCACAACGCCAACCGCCAAAGCCGCCCGGGGGCGGGTGCGGGCCATCAGAGGGGATGTGACCAGAAATTTAACCGCCTTGAAGGCCGGCAGCAGGAACATGTTCACCACGCCCAGGCATGCCAGGGCGACCCCGATGAAGAAAAACTTGCCCGCCACGAAGAGCAGGATGGCGACATAGACGAAGATCCGGTAGATGGACGAAGCGACGGCGTAAACAACGAACCAGAAGCGTTCGCCGCAGCATGGGGGGGGGGGTCGGCTTTTTCGAGACCGAGAAGGTAGCGTTGGATCAGGTAGAAGACATAGCGGCTGCCCCTCGAGGCCAGATTGGGGATTTCGAGGGCATCCGCCAGGATGTAGTAGGCATCGTAGCGCAGCAGGGGATTGCCGTTGAAGAACAGGGAGGAGATGCCAGCGATGAAGATGACATTGTAGGCCAGGGAACGGGCCGGACCCGGCTCCATGCTGATCCAGGCCATGAGGGCCAGGGCGCCGACAAAAACTTCGACGGCCATGCCCGCGGCGCTGACCAGGATGCGGTCGCGCTTGGCGCGGAAGCCGGAGGCGGACGATGCATCCACGTAGGGGATGGGGGTGAACACCAGCAGCATGACGCCCATCTCGTGCACCTCGCCGCCCTTGATCTTGACGGCAAAGGCATGGGCGAATTCGTGAAAGACCTTGAGGAGGGGAAACGTCAGCCACATGACCGCCAGGTTGCCCGGCGACAGGATGCGGTCGGTGATGTTCAGGGTCAGCGCGGACCAGTGAATGCCGGCCAGCAAAACCCCGGCCCCCACCACGATCAGCCAGACCGCCAGACCCCAGACGGTAAAGGCGGGGCGGGCCAGAAACTGGAAGCGGTCGAGGAACCTTTCCGGGTCCAGCAGCGGAAACCGTATGAAGAGGGGACTGCGCAGGTTTTGCTTCAAGCTTTTGTGCCGCTGTTTTTCGAACCGCTTCAGCAGTTCGGCGGTGTCCGGCACTACATCGGCCTGCAGGGCGTCGGTGGCGTGGAGCTGGCTCAGGATGCGGATCACCTCCTCCTGGCTGGGGGCGCCGGCTTCGAGAGCGGCACAGGCCAGCTGCCAGATCTCCTGCACGGTTCTTTGGCCGTCCATCGAGCCGATGAGCTGGTAGGCCGCGGGCGAAAACCGTTGAAAGCGGCCGGACAGATGATCCTCGAGAACATACCAGAGCTCGCCGCGGTAATGGTGGCGGTGGATCTGCACATGCCCCCGGAGCCGGGGCTTGAGGCCGGCCACGCGATACCAGGAAGGGCTGTACAGGGAATCGGTCATCGGGGTTCAGCCTTCATCGTTTGATGCGCCATGTATGCGGTCACGGCATCCATTGCCATAGCTTGAGGCGCAGCCAGTCGACCGCCTTGTGGGTCCAGACCCAGATCAGCCGCCGCCGGTCCACGTTGATTTTGGCTACCCCCTCCATGCCGGGCCGCAGGCGCTCGGTCCCTTTATCGATCCTGCCCTCCACGCGGAAGTAATTGCGGCCCTCTTTGGCTACCGTCACCGGCGTGATCTTCTGCACGGTGATCGGGAACCCCCCCGCGACCGAAGCAAAGTACATTTCCCCCTGCTGGTTCAGCTGAATATCGGCGATATCCCGTTCGTCCACCTCGATGATCACCCTGTAGGCGTCCAGAGGCGCCAGCTCGAAGAGTACCTGGCCCCTTTCAACCGGCGCGCCGAGGGACTGGCTCAAATCGCCGCTGATCACCACCGCATCGAAAGGGGCGGTGATTCTGGTCCGCGCATACTGTTCGTCGACAAGGTCGATCCGCGCTTCGGTCTGCCCGATCCTGGCCCTGGTGATCTGCATCTGGGGCCGGTCGTGCTTGGCCATGGCCTCGTGGTACTGTTTGGTCAACTGCTCGCGCTCGGTCGTCCATTTGAAACGCTCCAGCGAAAGGTCCCGGTCATCCAGGAGGCAGATCACCTGGCCTTTCATCACCACATCCCCGGCCCGGGTCGGCGCCTCCTTGACGTACCCGTTGAAGGGTGCGGCAACGACGCGTTTGACCTGCCCTTCGATCACGCTGGTGGTGGTTACGCGGTAATCGATGCGGAATACGGCGGAAAACAACAGCAGGCCGAACAGCGCCGCGGTCACCAGCTTGCGCCCCAGGTAGTCGGGACCCAGAAGTCTTTTCAACTGCAGCGCCAGTGCGTCGGCCGCCTTGCGGACCAGCCAGCGCTCTTCCCGCCGCTTGATCTCCATAACGGGGGAAAGCAGGCTGGCCGCACTCTCGCAGAACGCCACCGCCTGGTCGTCGAACGGTTTTGGTGCGGAGCGTTCGAGGGTCAGGGCGCCGATGATGCCCGTTTTCCCGCCCAGGGGGATGGTCAGCACCGCGTCCGATCCGAACTGCCGCGCAAGCTCCGCGTGGGCCCGCGTAAAGACCTGGCCGGCCACGGCGCCGGCGCAGTGGTTGACGGTCGCTTTCTGGTCGACGGCCTCGTCCATGGCCAGGCCGATGGCGCGGACCAGGTTGGCCTGTTCGCTGAAATCGGCGCTGTGGCTCAGCACCTCCACCTTCACATGGTCGTTCTTGAGAAAACCGAGGCTGACCCGATCGCAGTCGAGAAGCACGGCCAGCCGGGTGACAAATCCCGTTGCCGAAGCGTAAAGCGTTTCATGCTCAAGCCCGCTGACCATCAGGTCGACGACGTTGCGCAGCCGCTGGTTCTCCTCTTCGCTGCGGGCGGATTCACTGCGCAGGACGAGGACCTCGAGCCAGGCGGCGCCCCAGTGGAGCTGACGCATCAGTGCCTGAACGTCGCGGCCGAATGCCGAGACTTCCAGCACCACAACGCCGTGGATCTTTTCCCTGACCTGGATCGGGTAGGCGATCTGGCAGGTTTCGGCATCTCGTCCGGCGGCGGCCGGACTGTCTTCCGGCCCCACCAGCAGGCCGCGTCTTTCCCGGAGGGAACGCTCGGCGGTTCCGGCAAGGTGGCTCATGCTGATTCGGGCATCCGGCCACACCGCTGCCGGCGTGTAAGGGCCCTGGTCCGGAGTGCCCAGCAGCACCATCGCATGCCTTACACCCGGCAGCAGGCGGCATTGAAGCGGGAGCCAGCTCTGACAAAAGGCTTTGGGCGTTTCGGCCTGGGCAAACTGCTGCCAGAACCGATCGTCCGGATCAGCGCCGCGGGGGGCTTGCGGACCTTCTAACAGATTAGAGATGTGGCGATCCTCCCCGTACAGTTTCATATCCGCGCTGAGCCTCAGGTTTAGCCGCTGGTCAATCGGAAACTCAACCCGTAATGTGACATTAAGCGGGGGGTTTGGTCAAATTGTTAATGCGCCCGGAAATAAAGCGGCCTGTGGTCCTCAGCTTATTTTATAACCACAGAGAACACAGAGAGCACAGAGGGTCTTTTTTAGTTTTCTCTGTGTCCTCT
>DDYQ01000116.1:0-2518 GCA_002348005.1 Desulfobacteraceae bacterium UBA2230
CAGCAGCCGCTGCGACAGAATCTGCCCGAAAGCCACCACCACCAGAAAGTCGGGTGCGATATCCTTCAGCCGGCCGATAAACGCATCCTCGCGCACCTTGGGCGTCTGATCAATCGCATATCCCAATTCCAGAGCCGCCTGTTTGACCGGCGGCGGCGCTGATTTTTGCCCGCGCCCGCTGGGGCGGTCGGGTTGGGTCACCACCAGGCGCACCGTGAAGCCGGCCGCATGCAGAGCGCGAAGCGAAGGAACGGCAAAATGGGGGGTACCCATAAAAACGATGGTCGCTGAGGGGCTCATGTCTCCTGCGTCTTCAGTTGTTTGAGGACCCGGCGCGTATACAGCTGGCGCTTCAGCGTGCTGATGCGATCGATGAACAACGTGCCGTTCAAGTGGTCGATTTCGTGCTGCAGGACGATCGAAAGCAGACCTTCCGCCTCCAGTCGCACTGGATTGCCCTCGCGGTCGACGCCCTCCACCAGCACCTGCGCCGCTCTTTTGACATCCGCGCGGAATTCGGGAATGCTCAGGCAGCCCTCGTCTTCGGAGATCGTTTCGCCTTCGGCCGTCACGATACGCGGATTGATCAGCACGTGAAGCGCGCGCTGCTCGTCGCGCGGTGCGATATCGTAAAGGAGCATACTCTGTCCGACGCCGACCTGGTTGGCCGCCAGTCCGATACCCGGTGCCGCGTACATGGTCTCGGCCATATCATCGATCAACTGCTGCAAACGGCCGTCGATATTTTCTATCGGCGCGGTTTTCTCCTTGAGCACCGCGTCCGGAAAGGTGCGTATTTCAATCAAACCCATCAGGGTGCCTCCTCTTGATCCAACGGCCGCAGCGTTCCAGATTCAGGCTGTGCGACCGGAAGGTGCAGGATATTGACGCTGGTGAACACGGCGGAAACCAGTCCGGCAACAATCACCGGAAACATCTGCACGGCATGATTGACCAGAGTGAATCCAGCCGCATCCCTGGCCGTCACCCCGAACAGCGAAAGTGCAAAAACACCCCCGGCTTCCCACAGGCCCCAGTATCCAGGCGCCGAGGGCAGGGCAATGAAGATGCACACCACGACCATCACCGTCGTCAATTCCCTCCAACCCAGTTCGATCCCCGGGCTGCCCCGCGCCATCGTGTAATACGATAAGACGGTCAGCGCCCAGATCGTGGCTGTCAACCCCAGGCAGAGCGCCAGGCGGCGTGGATTTCTCACAAGGTTCAGCCCGGCGGCGAAATTGTCAATCAGAACAAGCATCACGCGGGAAGCTTTTTCCGCCGGAGCGCGCCAGCGTGGACGGCTCAGCGGCCTCAGTCGCGGCAGGGCCGCGATGGTTCGGCGGGTAAGGTGGCGCACCGGATGCAGGGAGAACAGACCTATCGCTGCCAGCAGCACGATACCGATCCGGGCCATGCCCCAGGCAATCGTTTGCAACGTTGACGGGTTGAGCAGCAGGCCGCCGAAGGAGACTGATTCCACCGAGTGGTGTGCGATCGTCGGATAAACCCCCGTAAAGAGCACCAGCAAAAACACGATATCGAACATTCGTTCGGCGACCACCGTGGCCAGGCCCGTGGCCACAGGGACCCGGGACCGCTGCCTGAGCAGCACCGGCCGGGCGATTTCGCCCAGACGGCCAGGCAGCAGACAGTTGACCATAAAGCCGATTATCAGGGGGTGGTAAGCCTGGGGGAACTCGATATCAGCGGCCCCTTTGAGGATCAACCGCCAGCGAAGAACGCGCAGCACAAAGGTGGCCATCACCAGGCCGACCGTGGGCGCGATCCAGAACAACGCCACCGTTCCCACATAGGCGGAAAGTTCCGCCAAGGGAACATCGCGCAACGCCAGGTACAGAGTTACAGCCGACAACAGCCCCCCCAGCAGAAGGGATATGGTTATCTTTTTTGTCATCGGGTGCCTGGCATCCGGCCTGACCGACCTATACCAATCCGTTCAGGATAACGCGGGCCTGATCCACATCCCTGCGGATCTGTTCGCTCAGCGCCTCGATGCCGCTGAATTTGATTTCATCGCGCAAGCGTTGGATAAAATTGACACGGATGGTCTCGTCGTAGAGATTGCGGTCGAAGTCCAGCAGATGGACCTCGATCGTGAAAATATGATCGTCAAAGGTAGGGCTGTAACCAATATTGGCCACACCAGGGTACGTTTGACCGGCATGCTCCACCGTGACGGCGTAGATGCCTCCCTTGGGGCACAGTTCATCCTGCAGTTGGATATTGGCCGTGGGAAATCCCAGCAGGCGCCCGCCGCGGTTGCGACCCCTGGCGACCCGTCCGCGTACCTGGTAATAACGGCCGAGCATTTTGCGGGCCTCTTCCATACGGCCCTCCATGACCAGTTGACGCACGCGCGTACTGCTGATGCGACCGGAAAGACCGTTGAGGCCCTGGATCCAATCGACGACCACCACATCGTAGCCCAGCTCCCCCGAGAGCCGGCGCAGCAGTGCAAGGTCCCCGCGGCGGTCGCGCCCGAAGGAATAATCCT
>DDYQ01000116.1:2523-2935 GCA_002348005.1 Desulfobacteraceae bacterium UBA2230
GCGTGAAGGGAATGCAGATCAGCACCTCGATGCCGGCGCGGGCGATCAGTTCAGTCTTTTGCTCGTAGAGCGTGATCAACGGCGGTTGTCCGTTCTTGGCCAGTACCCGGATCGGGTGCGGCTCGAAAGTCATGACGACCGCCGTACCGCCGATGGCGTCCGCCCTTTCGATGACCGTGTGCAGCAACGCCTGGTGGCCGATGTGCACCCCGTCGAAATTGCCGATCGTAATGACCGCATTGTGAAACGGTTGCTGTATCTCTTCGATGCGCTGAATAATTTTCATGTGGAATGACCGCCGAACCGCAATATGATCTTGACACCCAATTTGAACCAGTATAGGTAATGCATCCGCTGCATGAAATCAACCTTTAAAAATCATGCAGTTAGTGCCGAAGTGGCGGAATTGGTA
>DDYQ01000166.1 GCA_002348005.1 Desulfobacteraceae bacterium UBA2230
GGATGTGATTTCCTTTCTCATGCGGTTGGGTCGTATTGGGAAAATGATCCGGCACACCATACTTTTCGTCATCTTTATCTGCGCCACGCCATCCACCGGGAGAAAAGGGATTTCACCAGCGGCGTCAGGCGGGTCCGGTTGAACGCGTCGGCCACCTGGCGGATCGACTCCGCCTGTGTGGGATAGGGATGAATGGTATTGGCGATCTGCTTCAGACCCAGGCCATGGGTCATGGCCAGTGTTATTTCCGAAATCAGATCACCCGCATGGGAGGCCACGATGGTGGCCCCAACGATTTTATCGCTGCCTTTGCGCACATGCACCCGCGCAAAGCCATTGGTTTGACCTTCCAGAATGGCGCGGTCGACCTCCTTAAAGGCCCGGGTAAACGTTTCCACCTGCACCCCCTGGTCCTGGGCCTGTTTCTCATAAAGGCCCACATGCGCGATTTCCGGTTCGGTGTAGGTGCACCAGGGAATGGTCAGCGCACTGACTTTGGCCCGCCCCAGGAAAAGGGCATTGCGAATGACCAGACGCGCCATGAAATCCGCCGCGTGGGTGAATTGATAGGGAGAGCAGATGTCGCCTGCCGCAAAGATGTCCGGGTGGGTCGTTTGAAGCCGGTCGTTGACCTGAACGCCTTTTGGGGTGTACGCCACGCCGGCTTCATCCAGGCCCAGGCCTTCGACATTCGGTGCGCGCCCGACGGCAACCAGCAGTTGATCCACCACCTCTTCGTAGCGGGTATCATGGGAGTCGACGCTGAATCGGATTTTATCGCCATCGGCCCTGCTCACTTTCAAGCCCTTGCCGCAGCACAGCAGCTTGACGCCGTCCGTTTGCATGGACGCCAACACCAATTCCGAGGCGTCCCGGTCCTCCCGGGGCAGAATCCCGTGCGTGCTCTCGATCACGAACACTTCGGACCCGAACCGGGCAAAGGCCTGGGCCATCTCGCAGCCGATAGGCCCGGCGCCGATGACGGCCAGCCGCTGGGGCAGTTCGGTGAGGGAAAAAATGGTTTCGTTGGTCAGGTAGGCCACATCGCCAAGACCCTCGATGGGCGGGGCCGCGGCGCGCGCGCCGGTGGCGATCACCGCTTTTTTAAAATGCAGCCGCTCGCCCGCGACCTCCACCGTATGGCCGTCGATAAAGCGGCCGCCGCCAAGGAAGACATCGATGCCCAGGTCGCTGAACCGCCGGGCCGAGTCGTTGGGGGCGATCGATGTTCTGAGACGCCGCATGCGCTCCATGACCTGGACGAAGTCGATGCGCGAGCCGGCGGGCACCTGCACGCCGAACCCGGCCGCATCCCGCACGGCCGCTGCCGCGCGCGCCGCCCCGATGAGTGCCTTGGACGGCACGCAACCGACATTGAGGCAATCGCCGCCCATCAGGTGGCGCTCGACCAGGGCCACCTTGGCCCCCAGTCCGGCCGCGCCGGCCGCGCTCACCAGGCCGGCTGTTCCCGCACCGATGACCACCAGGTTGTAGTGCGCGGCCGGTTTCGGGTTTTGCCAATCCAGAGGATGTACATGCGATACCAGTTGCTGGTTATGAGCATCCCATGGGGTGATGATATTTTTAATGTTTTTCTGAAGCATGCTGCTCCCCCAAAAAATTGCTTATTGTTGCGCGTTCAACGACCAATCGTAATTGAGGTATTGAATCTTGTAACCTCCGGCGAAAAGAAAATCTTTTTGCGAAAAATCTTTGTATCGACCGACAAAATGAGCCGTTGCCATCTCTCTTTCATCGCGCCCCTTGAAGCCTTCCCCGGTGGTAAATCCTCGCACAAACTTCTCCGTACCATTTGAAAATCGAAGGGGGATATACAATCCTGGCAGATTCATCGATTGTCAGCCCCGCGGGGCTGGCAAGAAATCGGTGTGACTGGTCGTCGAGCTGTTCGTTTAACTTTGCGGCCGAATATGCTTCGCTGCGCAGGGCGGACAGCTTTTGGCGGCACACACCAGCGCCATATGAATGCGCGGTTCGTTTCAACACACTCTCATAATCTGCGCAGGTGTGATCGAAGTGCTGGTCCGATGCGGTGTCCGCCGGGATACCCATATGCACCAGCACGATCAGGAAGTATGTTGATATCAATCGAAAGAATGCCCTCATGTCAACCTCCAGACGAGAAGCCTGGATACAAGGACATCCCGCCATCGACCAGCAGGCTGGTGCCGTGCACATATTCCGAATCGTCGGAGGCCAGCCACACGGCGGCGCGGGCAATGTCGGCCACATCGCCGACGCGTTTGTAAGGGATCAGTTCCAGCAGTTTTTCCTCGGCTTCGGGTGTCTCCCAGGCCTCTTTGTTTATTCTTGTGCGCACCGCGCCAGGAGCGATGTTGTTGACCCGGATCTTTTCAGGCCCGAGCTCCTGGGCGATGCTTTTCATCAATTGGAGAACCCCGCCCTTGGATGCCGCGTAATTCACATGCCCGGCCCAGGGAATCTTTTCATGCACCGAACTGATGAAAATGATCTTGCCCAACGACCGGGAGCGCTTCGGCACCATGCCGCGCCGCTTAAACTCCCTAGCGGCTTCCCGGGCGCACAGAAACGCACCGGTAAGATTTATGCCGATAACCTGCTTCCATTGTTCCAGGGTCATGTCGATAAACGCCGCATCATTCTGAACCCCGGCGTTGTTGATCAGGATGTCTACCGTACCATACGTTTCGATCATGACGCGGAACATGGCCGCAACATCCGCTTCGCTGCGGACATCGGCCTTTACGGCAATTGCGTTGCCGCCATCTTCCATGATTTGCCGGACCACAGCATCGGCGCCGTTGCGGTTGCCGGCATAATTTACCCCCACATTCGCGCCGGCGGCGGCAAGGGCCTTGGCGATTTCGCTCCCGATGCCGGAGCTGGCCCCGGTCACAAGGGCGCTTTGGCCCGCCAGGGTGTCGGATCGATATACATTACCCATGGGATTCACCTTTCCGAGGAGACCGTCTTCGCCCCACCGGTAAGCCCGGCTGCGGGCGTGGTCATGGGGAAAGTATTCCCAGCATGTGCCATCCGGTGAATAGTCTTCCCGAATGGTGGCCCATTGGCGCTCTGCCAGATAAGGCCCCCAGCGCTTCCAGTTTTTTGTCCGCGCAGCGTCTTGCGCCAAACGCCTGTGTTCCGAACTTCTATCTTTCACGCGTCCTCCCTGGTCGGCAACCCACTCGAAATTGCCTGCGCGCGCTAAGATCGCTTTAAAAATTCCCTGATTTCAAGCGCCGCCGTGCTGCCCTCGCCGGCTGCGCTGACCACTTGCTTGGTGCTCGCGTCGCGCACGTCGCCGGCGGCAAAAATGCCGAGAATACTGGTTTCCAGCAAAAAAGGATCGCGCTCCGTGAAGGCGTTCGGTCGCCCTCCCGCACTTTTGAGCGACAGGCCGGTCACGATGAAGCCCCATGGATCCAATTGGATGCCGCTGTTTTTCAAAAAGCCGCTGTTCGGCGACAACCGATGAAAATGAAGGCACCGTCCGCGCTCAATTCTTCGCGAATGTTGTGCCTGCTTCATGAAGGCTTTTTCCTTTTGGCTGACGCGGCCGATCCACAAGAGCGTGTTGCCCTTCATGTCGCTGAAGACTGGAATTTTTACAGACCGAAAAGCCCCAGTGAACGCATTTGATCAACCCGTTTAAAGGGATTTTCTTTGAGCGCGCCCTTATAAATATGATGGCTGTGACTTTCGAGTGCCATCAGTGCCTCTTCTCCTGAAAATCGCCCCAGCTTGTATTGACAAAGAAACAGCATCCCCTTGGTCTGCGATATGTTGACAATGTTCTCCAGTTCCTGCAGGTCGTTCGTCAGCCACCCTTTTTCCTTGGCCCAGGTCATATCGCCGAATATCCGGAAACGCTTTTCGGCTGAACCGGCCACACCCGTAATGTACCTGGCTTGCTCCACCGGCGTATTCATGCCGTGATTGAAATGCAGCCGACCTGCCTTTATCAGCGAGGCTGCATCGATGCTTCGATTTTTTAAAACTTCGAACAGCTGTTTACTTTCAGCATCCGGACTTACGACACAAACGGTTTCCTCATTCACCAGCCCCTCAAGGACGAAGGAAACCGCAATGTCAAAAGATTCTTCCGGATCCAAGCCAAGATGGGTGACATGCGATCCATCCGGCACTTCAAATCCTTTGATGCCGAGCGGGATATCCGATGCGACATCGCCCTTCAGATATGCCAGCAAATCTTTCTGTTTGAACCGGCGCGCACGCCTTCCACCGACGCGGTAGCATTTCAATAATCCGTCGTTGGTCCATCGACGAATCGTCATCTCCGAGACATTTAAAAACTCAGCGGCCTCTTTTATGTTCAATAATTTTTCCAAGAAACGACCTCCTTGAGCGGCACAAGGTTTTTTTACCTTGCGCTCTACATCTTCAGCAGATCTATCAGCGTTTCCTTTAAATGTTTCAAATCCCGTGGGCGAATGTCGACGTACAGACCCGATACATCAAAAAACCAAAGGGTTTCATCGTCGGTCAGTGGTTTTATACCGGCGTCATACACCAATGCACTGGTATAGCGGCCAAGATTCATCCGCACATCCACATCTTCCCAGCCCATTGCGGTCATTATGGACGGCCACGCTCTTATCCAGCCCGGGGTGAACGCAATAGCGCCCTCGGCCTCGACAGCAGCAGATTCAGGGCCTAGAAAAATATCCATGCAATTGCGCTGAACAGGACGAGCGGCGCAATGTTTTTCAAGAATTGCATCGATCGAAGGTGAACAGGCACCGTACATCACCTGAAGATCGTCAAAGCCTCTGGACTTTAAACAGGACAATGTTCGTTCCAATTCACCCTCCAGCAAAGTTATGTTCGTGTGAAGAGCGGCCGGCATCCAAACAATCTCTATTTCATGCCGGTCCGGGGAGAAAACGGCACGCAGCTCGTCCGAAAAGATTTCATAGGCCACCAGCGCTCTTGGGCCGCAGACATGCATTGTAGCCCGAGCTCCTTTAATCTGCATAGGTTTGTACTCCATAACTGATTCCGTACTCGTTATAGTAATCATCGGCGCTCTGCCAATGGGTCAAAGGGGCGGTCCCCGCGCCGGTGCAACCCTGCCGTTGATATGATGGCTACCCGGCGGTTGGACAACGTCGGTCCACCGATCCAGGGATGCTCATCAAAAGATGGACAAGGCAAATTCAGGAGGTGGGAACGCATGGGCTCTGAAAAATCCTTAAGTTTAGCCATTGAGTATACCCCCTCATACTTAATTTGGATGGGCCAGTAGGCTGAAAATGTGTTCTATAATTTACAATATTATAAATTGCTATACATTAAAGTCAAACCCAAAAGGAGGCAAGGCCATGCTGGTAATATTGATGTCGTAGGAACGCTCTTTTCGCTGGAGCGCGTCCGGGAGAGCATTAAGGCTCAAGGATTCCCCCCGGAGTTGCTTCCCCGGTGGTTCGGCCGACTGCTGCAGTCTGCGATGGCCGCCACTTTGGCTGAGCGTTATTTGCCCTTTCGGCATGCGGTCGAGTCCAGCCTCAAACAGGTTCTGGCAATCGCCGGTCGCTCGCGGCCGTCACAGTTAAAAGACGCGAACGATTTTAAAGAATAAGGAGATCAAATATGAAAGCATATACTGTCTTAGCGGCTATCGCTTTAACGGCAATCGTGTTCGTAAGCCCCTCGATGGCTTCGAACAGTGTTAAAATCTCAACCGAAAAAGGTTATATGGATTATGGCGTTCGGGGTTACTTTGGTGAAACAATGGTGCCTTCGGCGGATGTTGAACAAAGCATTGGCCAGTCACGTGAAGATGGCGGGTCGCCGCCTGCGCTGAACAATGCCAAGGGATTTGGCCTGGGCACCGGGACAAGTGTTGAGCAATCAAGGGAGAAGAGCGTGCGTTGGTACCTAAATTCCCGACCTATTGTAACGAGACAGGCGGCATAACACCAAGAGTGGTGTATAGTTCTATTTGACGCTTTGTTGTTTCTCCGTAACCGTCCAATAAACCCCATCT
>DDYQ01000114.1 GCA_002348005.1 Desulfobacteraceae bacterium UBA2230
GCAGTATCGACACTGTTTACCTTTCAAAAGACAGTTCTTCCCGGCGTGGTCAAGTCGTTCGGATGGCCGAAAACACCGGAGCGGCCATCCAGTGGATCGATTCGCGCCAGTTGACCACTTTGGCCGGAACTCCACATCATCAAGGCATTTGCGCCGAGGTGGGGCCCTTTCCGATCAGTTCCCTGGAAGCGCTCCTGGCAACGCGTGTTTCGCCAGGCGATCAGCCGCTACTGGTGGTGCTGGACCAGATCGTCGACCCCCAAAACTTCGGGGCTATCGTCCGAACGGCTCAGTGTGTGGGGGCGGATGGCGTGATCACACCCAAGAATCGGGCAGCGCCGCCTTCGGCGGCAGTGAGCAAGGCCTCGGCCGGCGCCCTGGAACACATGCACCTGGCGCGCGTTACCAACCTGATCAACGCGTTCAAGACGCTCAAGAAGAAGGGCCTGTGGATTGCAGGCGCCGACCGCGAAGGAGATACGGACCTGTTTCATTCGGACCTGAGCGGACCGCTGGTGCTGGTCATGGGAGCGGAGGAAAAGGGCTTGCGGCCGCTGGTCCGGCAGCATTGCGATTTCACGATCGCGATACCCCAGATCGGCCCGATCGGATCATTGAATGCATCCGTTGCAGCCGGTATTATATTGTACGAGGTTTTTCGGCAACGCTCGATTCGGTCGCCGTCTTCACCGACCGGACCGAAAAAGTGATCGTCTTTTTACCTTAGCTTAACAGCGTGTTGGAAAGAGCATGCAGCCGCCAGAAGGCGCGTGCTTTTCGCGACCCGGCATACGCCAGCCGGCGAGCATATGCACAAGCCGTGCACCGCAGTATGAATGCTCGAGGCGAGTTTTTCGGCAGCCTGCCCAAGGAGGATCAAAAGACCATGCAGACCCACCAGGCCCACAAAATCACGCTGACCGAACAGGGGCGGCTCCAGGTTCCGGATACCCCCATCATCCCATTTATCGAGGGCGACGGGATCGGACGTGATATATGGCCGGCGTCGCAGCGCGTACTGGACAAAGCTGTCGAAGCGACGTACGGCGGCCGTCGGCGCATTCAATGGCTCGAACTGCTGGTCGGTGAAAAAGGCCACCGCCAGACCGGACAATGGCTTTCCGACGATGCCCTGCAGACGATCCAGGATCATGTCGTCGCAATCAAGGGCCCCATGACCACGCCGGTCGGGGCGGGGATCAGAAGCCTCAATGTCACCATCCGCCAGCGGCTGGATTTATATGCCTGCGTGCGCCCGGTACGCTACATCGATGCGGTTCCCAGTCCCATGAAGCAGCCTGAAAAGATCGACATGGTTGTATTTCGCGAAAATACGGAGGACCTGTACGCCGGCATCGAATGGCCGGCCGGCAGTCCCGAAGGCCAGCAGTTGATCGAGTTCATGAACACCCGTTTCGGCACCGCACTGCATCCAGAAACCGGTATCGGCATCAAGCCGATCAGTGCGTTCAACACCAAGCGCCTGGTCGTCAAAGCCGTAGAACATGCAATCGCCCATAAGCGTTCCAGCGTAACCCTGATGCACAAGGGCAACATCATGAAATTCACCGAAGGCGCTTTCGCGCGTTGGGGCTACGAGGCCGCCAGAGAGCGTTTCGCCGATCAGACCATCACGGAAGCTGAACTGTATGACCGCCACCACGGCCGCCAACCCGCGGACACCGTGGTGATCAAGGATCGCATTGCCGATATGCTTTTCCAGCAGGTCCTGCTGCGGCCGGAAGAATATGCCGTAATCGCTACCCCCAATCTCAACGGCGATTACCTTTCAGATGCGCTGGCCGCACAAGTCGGCGGCCTCGGCATGGCGCCCGGCGCCAATATCGGAGACCGCTGCGCGGTCTTTGAAGCCACCCACGGAACAGCCCCCAAGTACGCCGGACTCGACAAAGTCAACCCGAGTTCGCTGATTCTTTCGGGAGCGATGATGCTCGATCATATGGGATGGGTGGAGGCGGCCGACAGAATCCGCAAAGCCCTGCAGGCAACGATCCGGGAAAGGGTGGTCACCTACGATCTGGCGCGGCAGATCCCCGGTGCCCGGGAGGTGAAATGCTCGCAGTTCGCCGACGCCCTTGTCGAGCGGTTGTGAACCTACCGCAGCGGTTCGGGTGCAAGGAGCCGATATTCGTTTGCGCGCACTTATTCTCCACGACCTCAGGCGCCTGAGCGCGAGCCTTTTGCAAGCCGTGCTGCCGACGCGCTGTTACCAGTGCAACCAATTATATCATCCCCGCAGAGCATTCGAGAAGGGAGATCCGGACTTTGAACGCGTATGTGCTGAATTCTTGTGTCCGGCCTGCCGATCCGGTTTCAAACCCATCCGATCGCCGCTCTGCCTGACGTGCGGTATACCTTTCGAAGGCCGCTACGGCCCCGATCATCTTTGCGGGGCTTGCGAAAAGGAGCCGCCGCACTTCCAGAAAGCCCGATCGACAGGTGCATACGAAGGCGCCTTGCGGTGCATGATCCATTGGTTGAAATACCGAGGTCATGTGCAGGTTGCGCAGTCTCTGGGACGACTGCTCTGGGAAACTTTTCAACAGAACTGGGGCCCTGAGGAAATCGATGTGATCGTGCCGGTGCCGCTGCACGCACGGCGTCTGCGCGAGCGCGGTTTCAACCAGGCGTTTCAGCTGGTTCGGAAGTGGCCTGTTCTGGCGGCACGGCAGGGATTGAAATGGAGTGCGGACCGCATTGCACCGGAACTGCTGCGGCGCTGTCGGCCTACCGATTCGCAGACCGGCCTCGATCGGCCGCAGCGCAGGTCCAATTTGGAACGGGCCATCGCACTCTCCGGCAATGCCCGTGTTCACGGCCTGAACGTGCTGCTGATCGATGACGTCCTGACCACGGGTACAACCGCGGATCAATGCGCCGGGGTTCTTTTGTCCGCGGGTGCCCGAACGGTTCACGTGCTGACCCTGGCGCGTACGATATGAATAATGCCCATGCGCTTGATCGCCCAAAACGGAATCACGGTTTTCCAATTCCCCGCACTGAATGCTTTGGCCGGCATCCAGCATGGCGTCTTTCTGCGTGAGGTCAGAAATCATGGGCGGACCACGGACCTCGATCTGGGGCTGCGCTGCGGCGCATCGGACTCGGCCGTCTGGGAGAACCGGCGCCGCGTCCGGTCCTTTTTCGGAACCGGCACGATGGTTTTTGCGCGCCAGGTCCACGGTGCCCGCATTGCCGTCTGGGATGATAAGCAGATCGACACCCATCCGCCGGCGGGTGATTTCGTTTATCTGGATGGGGATGCACTGGTCACCAATGTAAAGGACCAGTTGCTTTTTATCCAGGTGGCTGACTGCCAGTCCGTGATCATCGTCGATCCGGAGCGCAAAGTCGTGGCCAACATCCATTCGGGATGGCGTGGCAGCATCCAGAACATTGTCGGACGAACGGTCGGTCTTATGGTGCAGCGGTTCGACTGCCGCGCTGAAGATCTTCTTTGCGCAATCGGTCCTTCATTGGGACCCTGCTGCGCGGAATTTATTCATTATCGTGAGGAAATTCCGCCCCAATACTGGGATTACGGCGATCGACGCCATTATTTTGATTTCTGGCGCATGACGGCCGATCAACTGACCGCAAGCGGCGTACAGGCAAAAAATATCAGCTCCAGCAATATTTGCACACGCTGTAATGCACATCTTTTTTTCAGCTACCGCGCCGCTCGGAACACCGGGCGTTTTGCCGCGGTGGTGACCTTGCGCAGTGAGCAGAGGGAACGCGATGATTCAACAAAGGGTTAAAATTTTATGGAATCGACAGGTCGGACCGCACCTGCAGCGTATGGGCCTGGCCTGCGATCAGGGTTATGCCGCCGTTCAGCCGGGGCAATTTGTCATGGTCCAGGTCAGCTCGGGCCATGCGCTCCTTTTGCGGCGACCATTTTCGGTATTCGGTGTCATCGGAGACCCCGGCCAACCCGAAGGCATTGAGTTGCTGTATAAAGTCGTGGGTCGGGGAACCAAAATGCTTGCCGGATATGCACCCGGAGAAGGGCTTGATCTTCTGGGTCCCCTTGGCCGAGGATTCGATTTGACCCAGGCNNGATTACCTGGCGGCCGGCGGAATCGGTGTCGCGCCGATTCGCTTTCTGGCGCATCACCTCGCCGTTTCCGGGTACGAGGCCGCACGTTGCCATGTCTTCCTGGGCGGGCGCAACCGATCGGAGCTGTTGTGCCGGGATGACTTCATCGATATCGGCATGGTGGTCACCGTCACCACCGATGACGGCAGCGCCGGGGACCAGTGCCTGATCACCGACCCCCTGCAAACCGCCATCGAAAACCAGCCACCGGTGACGCTGTTCGCCTGCGGGCCTTCCGGCATGCTTCAATGCATCGCCGGCATTGTGGAGAGGTTTCGCATTGACTGCCAGGTTTCGATGGAAACGCTGATGGCCTGCGGCATGGNNTGTCTGCAAGGACGGACCGGTTTTCGCCGCCGCGCAGCTCAAGTGGTAGTTAAAAATGTAATATCAGAGTGTTAAAGGTTCGGCCGCTGCGATGCGGGCATCACGACACTGTCACATCGGCAGGTTGGAAAAGAATTGACTTGCAGCCGGGGCTTGTGTTAGGTCACCAAGCGCTCGGTAGATGAATGCGACGTAAGGCA
>DDYQ01000157.1:0-1466 GCA_002348005.1 Desulfobacteraceae bacterium UBA2230
CTGGAAGGCGATGTCCGAGGAGTCCACGGGATGATAATGGCCGTCGGTCAGCACGGCCCGGACGCCGATCACGGGGAAGCCGATGAGCGGGCCCTTCTTGATGACGGCCTTGAAGCCCTTGTCGCAGGAGGGGATGAACTCCCGCGGGATGCGTCCGCCCTTGACCTCGCTTGTGAATTCGTAAGCGCCCTTGGCCAGGGGCTCGAGATAGCCGATGACCCGGGCGAACTGCCCGGACCCTCCGGTCTGCTTCTTGTGGGTGTAGTCGAAATCGACGCGCCGGCCGAGCGCCTCGCGGTAGGCGACCTCGGGTTTCCCGACCCGGACCTCGGCCCGGTACTCGCGCTTCATTCGCTCGACATAGACGTCGAGATGGAGCTCGCCCATGCCCTGGATGATGGTCTGGTTGGATTCGGGGTCGACGTGGGTCCGGAACGTGGGATCTTCCCTGGTGAACCGGCCGAGAGCCTTGGCCATCCGGTCGCCGGCGTTCTTGTCGACGGGCGAGACGGCCAGGGAGATGACGGGCTCCGGGACGTAGAGGGCGCTCATGGCCAGCCGGAGACCCGGGCTGCAGAACGTGTCGCCCGAGGCGCATTCGACCCCGAACAGGGCCACGATGTCGCCGCAGGGGGCCTCGTCGATATCGGCCATGGTGTCGGCGTGCATGCGGACGAGGCGCCCGACCCGGATCTTCTGCTCGGAGCGGGAGTTGACGAGCTCGTCCCCGCGCCGGAGGCTCCCCTGGTAGATGCGGATGTAGGTCAGCTGTCCGTAGGGACCGTCCTCGAGCTTGAAGGCCAGGGCGCAGGTCTTGGCTGCGGGGTCGGGCACGAGGACCCGCTCGGCCCCGTCGTCGTCCAGGTCGGCCGCCTTGTTCTCCACTTCGGCGGGATCGGGGAGGTAATGCACGACGGCGTCGAGCAGGGGCTGGATGCCCTTGTTCTTGTAAGCCGAGCCGATGAAGACGGGGACCAGCTTGCGGGCGATCGTGCCCCGGCGGACGGCGGCCCGGATGAGGGCCTCGGTCGGCCGGCCTTCAAGCACGGCCTCGGTCAGCTCGTCGGAGAACATCGCGGCGGCATCGAGCAGCTTCTCGCGAAGCCCGGCGGCCTCGGCGGCAAGCTCCGACGGGATGTCCCCGGTCCGGACGATCTCGCCGTCGGGGCCGTCGAAATAGAGGGCTTTCATGGCCACCAGGTCGACCAGCCCCTCGAGCGCCGTCTCCAGGCCGATGGGCATCTGCATGAGGACGGCGTTGTGGCCGAGCTTTTCCGCGATCTGGTCTCGGACCTTGAGCGGATTGGCCCCGATGCGGTCGAGCTTGTTGATGAAGGCCATGAACGGGACGCTGTAGCGGCGGAGCTGGCGGTCGACGGTGATCGTCTGGGACTGGACCCCGCCGACCGAACAGAGGACGAGGACGGCCGAATCGAGGACCCGGAGCGACCGCTCGACCTCGATGG
>DDYQ01000157.1:1492-8426 GCA_002348005.1 Desulfobacteraceae bacterium UBA2230
CCCGCTCGCGCTCGAGGTCCATGGAATCCATCGTGGCCCCGACCCCGTCCTTGCCTTTGACCTCGTGGATCCTGTGGATCTTCTTGCAATAGAACAAGATGCGCTCGGTCAAGGTGGTCTTGCCGGAATCGATGTGGGCGCTGATGCCGATATTCCGGACAAATCGAATGTCGGTGTTCATGTTCTACTACCTTCTTCCTTCCTGCGTATAAACGCATTCATGCGGCTGACGCCGCCTTCGTCAACTTCCGCATTGGTACCGCGGTATTTTTTGTCTGCGCCTGAGAGCAGGATTAAAACGCGAATGAATAAAAAAAATCCTCATTTGGAAAACCAAATGAGGACATTTGGCGCTTTCAGAAACGTTCTACATAAGTACCTGGGACTAAATAGTCAACAAAAAAATTAATCGCTCATTTTTTTCGCTTGCGGTTGCGGTGGCTCAACGGGTGCCGCCGCAGTAAAACGTAAGTGGCGCCGGCCCCCCCATCGCACGCCCTGGCGCTGGTCAGGGCGATTACATGCTTTCGCAACGGGCCGCGGGTCAGCCATTCGTAAACCCTGGCTTTGAGCACCGGTTCCCGAGGCGAGGTAAGGCCGCGACCATGGATAACGAGAACAGCACGGCAGCTGTGGGCGACGGCCTTCTGTAAAAAGGCGAGCAGTGCGTCTTCTGCAGCTCGGACCGTGTAACCGTGCAGATCAATGTGATCCTGTATGGCATAACGCCCCTGATGGAGTCGCCGGGTGGTTTCGGGGCCGACGTCCGGGCCGGTGGCTTCCATATATTCGCTGGTCTGCGAAACCACGAATCCCATTCCTGAATGGATGAGCATATTCAGGGCCCCGAGGGCATCCTGATCTTCACAGGATGTGCGGCGTTGATCGTGGAATCGATTTTCCGGAAGCCTCCAGTAACGATTGCCGGAGATCGGTTTTACATCGGCCATGGCTTCTCTGAAAAGCCGCGCTTCCTGTCCGGGCGACGGATCGGATGGGCACCCGTCAGACTGGGGTGCGGGAGTCGTCGTGGGTGCCGGTGAAAGGGGGATTTTTTTACGTACGAACAAGCCATTCAACTGTTCGAAAGGCCGATTAATCCCTTTTGACGGATTCGATTTCATCAGCCTGACCTTCCGGTATGTCCATATCCGAAAATGGATCTTCGCGAAATGCCTTGGATGTACCGGAAATAATCGCTCAGGATAGTGGCATGGTCAAATACCACCGGGGATGGCAGATTCCCGGATGCAAAAATGACCGCACTGGACGCATCGTCGGCAGCGACCGGTTCTCCCTGAGCGGTCGCAATGAAAACGGTGGTGACTGCGTGATGACGTGGGTCACGGGCCGGATCTGAGTAGGAGTGCAGCTGTTCGATCAGATCGACCCGCAGCCCAGTTTCTTCGAAGGCTTCGCGGATAGCCGCATCTTCGAGGCTTTCGCCGTACTCAACAAAGCCACCGGGCAAAGCCCAGCCCAAGGGTGGGTTGCAGCGTTCAATCAAGACAATGCCGCTTCTGCATTCAATAATCAGATCTACTGTAACCAGCGGATTACGATGGAACATTGGAAGATCGTCCTGGTCGATCAGCCCACTCTTTGAGCCGCGGCAGGGGCTTATAAAACTGATCGCTCTCACCTGCATTTAAAGTGCCCCATGTCTTGGGGTATGGATAGCAAACCTAAGCATCATCCCGTCCAGGCTGTCAAATATTTTCGAAGCTATTGGCCGCTTGACTATACCATTGGCTTGGGTCAATAGAGCCCTTGACAATCCTCAGGCGGCGACAAGGTTGCGATTAATGCCGCGAAACGCCGTGGACGCCCGAAGCCAACAGGAGCCAGCATGAACCTAAAGCGCCATTGTCCGGAAAAAGTAGTCAGTGCAGGCGAGGCCATTTCGAAAATAAAGAATGGCAGTCGAATTTTCATCGGCACCGGATGTGGGGAACCGCAGCACCTGATCCGCGCCTTAGTCAAGAATCCCAAGATCCAGGATGTTATGATCTACCAGATGCTCTCGTCCACATTGTCGCAATATGTCGATGATCCGGACTTTTTGAAACGATTTGCACTCAAGCTGTTCTTCATCAGCGCGAGCATGCGCAAAGCAGCATTCGAAGGCAAAATCGATTATGTTCCGGCCTATCTGTCGCAAATTCCGCGACTATTCGCTTCTGGGCGTATCGGATTGGATGTGGCGCTCATCCAGGTCAGTCCCCCGGATCGATTCGGGTTCTGCAGCCTGGGGGTTTCGGTGGACATCACCAAGTCGGGCATGGATGCTTCCAAGCTGGTGATCGCTCAAGTCAACCCGCGCATGCCCCGCACATTCGGCGACGGTATTGTGCATGTGGATGATATCGATTATTTCGTGATCCAGGAAGAGGCGCTGGTCGAATCAATTCCACGGGAAAAGAATCAGGAGGTCACTTCGCGCATTGGCTATTATGTCAGTCAGCTGGTCGAGGATGGCGCCACCTTGCAGGTCGGATTCGGGTACCTGCCCAATGCTGTTTTACGATCGCTTGAAAACAAAAAAGAATTGGGGATTCACACCCAGTTGATCACCGATGCCTTTATTCCGTTGTTGGAAAAAAAGGTGATCACCAATATGCGCAAGAGCCTCCTGCCAGGACGTGTGGTAGCTTCGTTGTGCATGGGGTCCGAAAAGCTTTACAACTTCGTGGATAACAATCCGCAATTCTACTTCAGGTCATCCGATTTCGTAAACGATCCGACGGTGATTGCACGTAATGACAACCTTATATCCATATCCTCGGCTCTGGAGGTGGACCTCACGGGTCAGGTATCCACCGACTCCATGGGCTACTTGTTCTTCAGCGGCATTGGTGATCAGGTCGATTTTCTTCGCGGCAGCGCCATGTCAGCAGGTGGTTTTTCGATCATCGCGCTTCCCTCCACGGCCGATAACGGCAGGGTATCACGCATTGTACCCAGTCTGAGCGAAGGGGCCGGTGTCGCAACGACGCGCGGCGATGTAAATTTCGTGGTTACTGAATACGGCATTGCCGAATTGATGGGTAAGAGCATTTATCAGCGGGTGATGGAGTTGGCCCAGATTGCACACCCCAAGTTTCGGGAAGAATTGATTGAAGTGGCCAAGAAGCACCACTATATCTTCGGTGATCAACTGCCGCCCATTCAGGACGACCTGATCTTTCTGGAAGGATACAAATCGCGGCTCACTTTGCCCAACGGCCGAACGGTCGAATTCCGCCCATTGCTGCCGTCCGATGAATTTGAATTCCGCAATTTCTTCTACTCGCTTAAAGAAGAAACCATCTACATGCGCTTTTTTTATAAGATGAAGCTTTTTTCCCACGAAGTGGCGCAGCAGCAATGGGCCAGCGTGGATTACCATAAAAATGTCTCTTTGATTGGATTGGGG
The DNA here is from genome assembly GCA_002348005.1 of Desulfobacteraceae bacterium UBA2230. The sequence continues at coordinate 4,908 of DDYQ01000157.1, forward strand.
CAAAAAGGCGGACATCAGGAAATTGTGGCCATTGCATCGTATGCCGATGACACAACCGGCAGAGCCGAAGTGGCTTTTGTCGTGCGTGAAGATTTTCAGGGTATGGGCCTTTCATCCCACATGCTTCCCCGGTTGGAAGCCATCGCCATTGAGAACGGCTTCATCGGCTTCACCGCAACCGTTTTAAAGGAAAACGCTGCCATGCTGCATGTCTTCAAAAAACGCTATCCCAATGTCAGGGTCAGCATGGCAGGCAGTGAAATCCATTTGGTCATGGATTTTTCGGCCGAAGATCTCAAACGACGAACCGCCAAACGGCCTAAATGAGACAGGGAATACGATGCGGATCGGTTCCGACCCATGGTGCGAATTGATCGCTGCCGGCTCAACCGACTTGGGGATAGCGATTTCGACCGGGCAAATCATGCAGTTCGCACGCCACGCCGAACTGCTGGTCGCGTGGAATCACAAAATAAATCTGACCGCCATAACCGAACCCGAACAGATAGCCATCAAGCACTACCTGGATGTTCTGGCGGCCCTGCCGCACATTCCCGAGGACGTGGAACTTCTCGATATCGGGACGGGCGGGGGCTTTCCGGGCATTCCCCTCAAAATTATGCGTCCTTCCCAACCGATGATCCTCATCGATAGCATCCGCAAAAAAATCTCTTTTATCAAGGAAGTAATCCGTTCGCTGACCCTGGATCGCATCCAGGCCATTCACATCCGGGCGGAGGAATTGGCGCAGCAAGATGCCCAGCGAAATCGATACGGGGTGGTCATATCCCGAGCAGTGGCTCATTTGCCTGCCATTGTGCGCATCGCCGAACCTTTGCTGGCCCCCGACGGGCGGATCATTGCGCTGAAGGGACCTAAATCAGGCTCCGCATCTTCTCAGGGGCCATCCGAACACTATCCTGCCGGTCCGCGGTTCCGATGTGACGGCTTCGATTACCGACTGCCGGTATCCGGGGCCTCACGCACGCTGATCGTCATAACCCACCAAAGCTGAACGACACAATGCCTGCCGCAAGTCACGCAGGCAGATCATTATGCCTTGGACCTTTCCGACTTCGAATTCAGATCAGCAGCCCGCGACCATTTATTATCGCGGAGCGAAGCGGATCGACTTCGGCAACGTTTGCATACGCGTTTTGCCCCTGCATGTCATGAGAGGCATTTAGCGCTGCAGTTAAAGAGGTCAGATTCGCTTTGCACAAAGGGGGACAGATTGCCTTTGCTTAAACACGCCGCTTCTACCAACTTGACATGCCGTACAATAGCAATTAAAAAAAACGTTTCACAATACCTTCGGGAGGAAACATGGATTACAAGGATACGTTGAACCTGCCGACCACCGCTTTTCCCATGAAGGCCAATCTGGCGCAGCGCGAACCCCTTCAGCTCAAACAATGGGAAGACAGACGGCTTTACCAGGCAATCCGTAAATCTTCACAGAGGCGGTTGCGCTATATCCTGCACGATGGTCCCCCCTATGCCAATGGAAATATTCACATCGGAACGGCCTTGAACAAAATCCTGAAGGACTTTGTCGTGCGTTCTCGTCAAATGGCGGGATACGACGCGGTTTATGTGCCGGGATGGGATTGCCATGGATTGCCCATTGAGCACAATGTTGAGAAAGAACTGGGCCCGCGCAAGAAAGAGATGAATCAGGCCGAGATCCGCCGCGAGTGTCGCCGATACGCCGAAAAATTCGTCAACATTCAGCGGGATGAGTTCAAGCGCCTGGGCGTCTCAGGCGATTGGGAAAATCCCTATTTGACCATGAGCTATACCTATGAGGCGGTGATCGCACGCGAGTGCTGCAAATTTGCCCTGGAGGGCAGTCTTTTCCACAGCAAGAAACCGATCTATTGGTGTTGCAGTTGTAAGACCGCCCTGGCCGAGGCCGAAATCGAATATAAAGACGACACTTCACCGTCGATTTATGTCAAATTCCCGCTGATCGACGACCTTAGCGACCGGCTGCCGGCCCTGTCGGGTAAATCGGTGGCGGTGGCGATTTGGACGACCACCCCATGGACACTGCCGGCCAATCTGGCTATCGCGCTGCATCCTGAAATCATCTATGTCGCGGTGGAAGTCGGATCCAATGAGGTATTGATTCTGGCCCGGGAACTGGTTGCGCAATGCATGGCAACCTTTGGGATCGATCAATATACGATTCTGGGCGAAATCAAACCCGCATGGCTGGAACGCAAACGCTGCCGCCACCCCATTTACGATCGAGAATCAGTGATTGTGCTGGGCGAGCATGTCACGCTCGAAGCCGGCACAGGATGCGTGCATACGGCGCCGGGGCATGGACGCGAAGACTATGAGGTAGGTTTGCGCTACGGGTTGGAGGCCTACTCCCCGGTGGACGACAACGGACGCTTTGATCCATCCGTTGAGAAGTTCGGCGGTCAATCTGTTTTCGAGGCCAACCGCCAGATTATCCAAGTGCTTAAGGAAAATGGAACGCTGCTTGCCCAGGCATCCATCGCGCACTCCTATCCGCATTGCTGGCGATGCAAGCAGCCGGTGATCTTCAGGGCAACGCCGCAGTGGTTCATCTCGATGGAAAAGACCAATTTGCGCCGCAAATCGCTTTCTGCAATCGACCAGGTCACCTGGATTCCACACTGGGGCCGAGAGCGCATCTATGGCATGATCGAGAACCGTCCGGACTGGTGTGTTTCACGCCAGCGCGCCTGGGGCGTGCCGATCACCGTATTTTCTTGTCAAAAGTGCGATGCGACTTATATGACGCCGGAATTGATGCAGAAGATCTATGATCTCTTCAAAGAAAAAGGCGCCGATGCCTGGTTCGAGACTCCCGTCGAGCAATTGATGCCGCACGGGACAGTGTGCCCGCAATGCGGCGAACGCGATTTTAAAAAGGAGACTGATATACTGGATGTGTGGTTTGATTCAGGGGTAAGCCACGCTGCGGTTCTCGAAACACGCGACGGCCTGCACTGGCCGGCCGATATATACTTGGAAGGCTCCGACCAGCATCGCGGATGGTTTCACAGTTCGCTGCTGACCGCGATCGGAACGCGCGATGCGGCGCCTTACAAAGCAGTGCTGACCCATGGCTTCGTGGTGGANNGAAGATGTCCAAGTCATTGGGCAACGTGATTGCACCCAGGCAGGTCATTGACCAATACGGTGCCGAAATTCTGCGACTGTGGGTTTCAGCAACGGATTACCGTGACGATATCCGTATTTCGGAAGTGATCCTTAAACAACTGACTGATGCATACCGGCGCATCCGTAACACCGGGCGTTTCCTGCTGGGCAATCTGAATGATTTCAACCCTGCCGACGATATGGTGGAGTATACGCGGATGTTGCCCATCGACCGGTATGCGCTGCATTCTTTGCAGGAGTTGATCGACCGGGCCCGCAAGGCTTATGAGATGTACGATTTTCATGTCATCTATCACTCCTTGTTCAATTTTTGTACGGTTGATTTGTCAGCTTTCTACCTCGACATCCTCAAGGACC
>DDYQ01000170.1 GCA_002348005.1 Desulfobacteraceae bacterium UBA2230
GCTTTTAGACGCCTGGAATTTGAAAGCCCGCAAGGAACTCGGACAGAATTTTCTCAGGGAACCGGCTACGGCCGACCGGATCGTCGATCAGGCGGAAGTCGGCCCTGGCGATGACGTCCTGGAAATCGGCGCCGGCCTGGGTATTCTGACGATCGCCGCCGCCCGAAAAGCACGCAAGGTCTGGGCGGTTGAAAAAGATCGTCGCCTGGTCCCGCTGCTGCGCACCGAACTGACCGTGCGCGCTATTCGCAATGTAGAGGTTCTGGAACAGGATGCGCTGAGCGTGGATATTGCTGCCCTGGCCGGCGCGGCGCCGCTCACGGTTATGGGTAATCTGCCCTACAACATCTCTTCGCAGGTGGTGATCAAGCTGATTCAGGAGCGCCGTGCCGTGCGGCGGGCGGTGCTGATGTTCCAGAAAGAACTGGCCGAACGGTTGTGCGCACCGCCGGGCGGTAAGGCCTATGGACGCATTTCGGTGCTGTTGCAGTACTGCGCAGATCTCGGGCCGCTGCGTATCGTTAAGGCCGACCAGTTCCATCCCCGGCCGAGCATCGACTCGGCCGTATTGCGCATCGATTTCAGGACCGCAATCTTACCGCGCGCCGATGATGAAAAGATGCTGGCGCGCGTTGTTCGGGCCGCTTTCGGCCAGCGTCGCAAGACCCTGCGCAATGCTCTTGCGGCCGGCGGGTTCGACTTCGGTCCTGAAGGCATCCTGGATGCGCTCCAGTCATGCGGGATCGATCCGGTCCGCCGCGCCGAAACGCTTTCCGTTGAAGAATTCGTGATGCTTTCAAATTTTATTTCACGAATGATTTCGCCTTAAAAAGTTGCTGTCGCTGCCTTAGCAGGTCTTAAATTTCAAGGATGAGTTAAGTGTTAAGCAAAGGTAAGGCCTGATTTGATGGATGAGGTCGATCCGGCTTCCTCCCAAAGCTTAAGAACTTTCACACTTAAATATTCAGTCTACATGTGCTCGGCTATCGAAACCGTGCGGTCGCCCAGCAGGTTTACGTACCCGCCCATCTCATTGTCATACCACCCATAAACGACCGCCTGAGTTACCTGGGGACGTATAATGGTGCTTTCCAGAGCCCGCAGAACCGAAGGCGGGATGGTGGCGATTCCGGCCAGGTTGATGTTCAGTTCGGCGGTACGGGTATGGGTTTCGTGGGCCTCGATGATGGCACCGGCTCCCGGAAGGCCGACAATGTCGCCGGACACGTTCTGCTCTTCGGTGTAGAGCAGGTAGTGATTGGGGTCGTTTGCCGCCGCCTGGGAGTAGATGGTGTTGATCGCCTGCCGGGTTACGGCGCGGCCACCGCGTTCTTCCTGGATGCTCAGTACCAGAATGATCAATGAACCGGTACTGACCGGGATGCGCACCGATTCTGCAATAAAGCCGATGCGTGCCATTTCGGGGATGACCAGCGCCAGGGTTTTGGCGGCCCCCGTAGTCGTCAGGATGATGTTGTTGCAAATGCTGCGGTTTTTGCGCAAATCGGTTTTGCCGGTTCCCGGCAAGCGATCCAGTACTTCCTGAGAGCTGGTGACCGCATGCACCGTAGCCATGGATGCCGACAGAATGCGCTGGGCGCCGTAGGCGTTCAGCAGCGGTTTGATCATATGGGCCAGGCAGGTAGTGGTGCAGGAGGCGGCGGAGATGAGCCTGTGGCGGCGCGGATCATAGGCGTGTTCATTGATTCCCATGACCGTGGTGACGGAATCCTCGGGCATGGCCGCATCGTTGGATTTGATTTTGAACGGGGCCGAGAGGAGCACCTTGTCCGCGCCGGAGGCCAGATGCGCGCGCAAAGATCCCTGGGATGCCTCGGGCGGCAGCGTCGGATCCAGAAACCGGCCTGTGGTATCGACGACCAGACGGACCGCATGGGCGCCCCAGTCGATCTGGCCAGGATGGCGCGCGGCACGCAGGAAGCGCACTTTCACGCCGTCGGCCATCATGCTGCCTTCGGTTTCATTTAATTCCGACACGAGCGGTTTTGCGTTGCAGCCATGCAAATAACCGTGCAGTGAACCGTAGGTGGAATCGCGTTGCAGGTAATGGGCGATGTCACCTAGGTCGGACCCTACCCCGCGGCCGAGATTGACCACAATTTCATCGAAAAATTTTCGTCCGATATGGTGCCAGACGGTCAGCTTGCCGATACGTCCAAAGCCGTTGACTCCCAATTTAAGCCCCGAGGGCTTGGTTTCGGACATTTTTCCACCTCCTTTTCTTAAGTTGAAGCGGCAGCCGCTTGCGCGTCACGCCGACTTGATTCGCAGAGCGCCTTGATAAACGGACCCTTCACGGCCGTCAATGCTGATATGCTCCCCGGAGCGAAGCTGATGCTGGCCAAAGGTCACGGTACGGTTCCGCTCGTCGCAGATCAGATCGCCGCATCCCACCACGCAGGTTTTTCCCAGCCGATGGGCCACGACCGCCGCATGCGAGGTGACCCCGCCGCGCGCCGTCAGCAAACCGTCTGTGGCGAAGATCTCCTGTATATCGTCCGGTACAGTGTCGCCGCGCACCAGAATCAAAGCGGTATCGGGTTCGGCTTTACGCCACTGCTCGACTTCCGTCAGACTGAACACCAACCGGCCGCTGAGCGCGCCCCCGCTCACCCCGATACCGTGCCCCAGGTAGGTTTCCGGCGTTTTGAAGACCGGATCGAAGGCGATCACCTGCTTGCTTTCGCGGATGGCCATATCGCGTGTTTGCAGCAGATAAAGGTCTTCCCCGGTGGGACTCTCGAAGGTGAATTCCATCTCCTGAGGACTCCATCCTTTTTCAAAAACGAGCATGCGGGCCCAGCTGCGCATGGTTTCGTAGATCTGGGGGAAGTGGGTTTCCAAGGTGATGTCGGTCTCGCGCAGTTCATGTTCCTGCTGTTTGAGGGAGATCGGCAGGGTCCGAACCAATCCCGCCACGACATCTTCGCCCTGGTTTTCCACGCTGAAGTCACCCCATAGACTCAAACTGTCGCCGGCCCAGCGCGGGTTGTGTGTGAAAATGACCCCCGTGCCGGAAAGCTGCGAGAGATTGCCGAATACCATGACCTGAACGGTTACGGCTGTGCCCCAATCGTCCGAAATACCCATAATCTGGCGGTACGCTCTGGCCTTTGCCGATTCCCAGGAATCCATCACCATGCGAATGGTGCTGTGCAGTTGTTCGATCGGCTCTTCGGGGATCACAAAGCCATCATCCAGAATACGGTTCTTGTAAGCTTTCGCCATTTGCTGCATCTGTTGACCCGTGAAGCTTTTTTTAAGCGGAATACCCAGTTTTTCCTTGAAGTCGCTGATGATGGCATCGAAGTCATCCCGCTTCAACCCGAGCGCCATTCCGTATGACTGCAGGAAACGGCGGTAGCTGTCCCAGGCGAACCNNGGAAGGTGTCCATCATCCCGGGTTGTGAAATCGAAGAGCCGCTGCGCATCGAAAACAGCAGCGGATTGGATGGATCGCCCAGGCGTTTGCCCGTCAGTCTTTCGAGTTCGTGTAAATGGTGTGCCACCTGATCGTTGAAGTTATCCTGCGCCGGGGCGAACGATTCGATGATTTCACGGCAACGGAAGACTTCGGTGGTGATGATGA
>DDYQ01000143.1:0-22375 GCA_002348005.1 Desulfobacteraceae bacterium UBA2230
TGATGCCCACGATGTCCACTTCCTGGAAGGCGTCGTTGCCGATCAGCTGCGTGGGCACCTGGCCGGTGATCACCACCAGGGGAATGGAGTCGGCATACGCTGTGGCGATACCGGTCACCGTGTTGGTGGCGCCGGGACCGGAGGTGACCAGGCAGACGCCTACTTTTCCGGTAGCCCGCGAATATCCGTCGGCGGCGTGCACCGCACCCTGTTCATGGCGGACTAAAATGTGCCGGATAGGATGGCGGATCAGTTCGTCGTACATGTCGATGACGGCTCCGCCTGGAAATCCGAAGAGAACATCCACGCCTTCCGCTTCCAGCACCGTAAAGAGTATCTGCGCTCCGGTCATTTCCACGGCATTCACCTCTGTTCTGTTTTTGTCCAGCATATCCATGTTCCTCTTGTTCGCCGTCGCTCCGCCGTCGGCTGCAGCCAGCGTGACAGGTTCGCCGGATGTTCCCGATTGCCGGGTTGCGGCGCCGCAGTCGCGCGAGGGCGATCAAAAAAGGCAAAAAAAAATCCGTTATTGCCTTTCGGGCGATAACGGATTTTGTATTTTGCCGGGGTGCTACTTTAAGCCATTATCGCCCCTTGACCCGGTCGCCGGTAACACCGACGACGAGAATAATAAGGCTGATAAGGGAAATAAGGGCGAAAAGAGATTTCATGTTCATCCAATTCGTATTGTCGCTCTCTATAGCCAATGCACTTTGGATGTCAATACATATTTGTTCATCACGTAGAAAGAACAGGTTGACAGTTAAAAATAACAAGTGTTATAAAACACACGTTATATAAAAATGCGTTTGGCTCAACCCACTTGACGGAAGTAAAACATGCCCCCAAAACCTAAATTTTCCAGTGAAAGCGTAATAGAGGCTGCCTTCAGCATTGTGCGCCGTGAGGGTTGGACAGCCTTGAGCGCACGCTCCATCGCTAAAGAATTGGGTGCTTCTACCGGGCCCATCTACGCTTATTTGTCATCCATGACCGACATCGAGGAGGCGGTGGTCGAACGGGCGCTCGACCTGTACGCGCGATACCTCACCGCCGTCCAGACAGGAGATGCCTGGATCGACAGTGGCATCGGCTATGTACGCTTTGCTCTGGAAGAGCAACAGCTGTTCCGATGCCTCAACGACGAGAAGCACACTCCCATGCAGCGCAAGCTCGCCAAAAAAGTATGGGAGCGGCTCAGTTTGGATCTGGCGCATCACCCAATGTTCAAAGGATTGGACGACGATTTAACCGTCCGCATTCGACAGGCCCGCTGGATGCTGGTCCACGGGCTGGCTTCTCTGATCAATATGGGATGGTTCCATATGGACGCACAAAACCATATCAGGTTCAACGACGAACGACGGATCAGCATCGAAATGCTGATCCGCTATCTGTCCGGTGCCTTGTACAAAGGTATGACGGACGAAAGCCAGATCGCCGACCTCGGTCAGTAGACCGATAGCGATATCGCCATCAGCAAGGCATGACGGCGTGCCGCCTTGACCTACAATGAATTCCCTAAAAGGAGGTTCAGATGGATGTTTACGCCCGATCGAGAGGCAGGCGCTTTCACTGCGGCACCACCACATGGTTGGTCGTCGTCATATCCATGATCGTTATGCATGCTGGCGGGGTATCGGCCGGCCCTCGTTCTGGTGGCAAACTGGTCTTCGGAGTCGAAAGCAACGATTTCGTCGGATTCGACCTTCTGAAAGCCAGGGGCGGGGCGACTGCAGATGCCTTCGCCAACATCACAATCCACGAGCGGCTTTTCATGCTGGATGATCAGGGCAATCTCGCACCCATGCTGGCGTTGTCGGCGGAGGTATCCGAAGACAAGAAGAGTTGGACAATCCGGCTCCGTCAGGGCGTTACTTTTCACGACGGCACGCCCTTCAACGCCGATGCTGTTGTCAATCACTGGACGCGGATGCTGGCCCCGGAAAACAAGTTCCAGTATCGGTTTGTCATCCGGCCGATCCGGTCCGTAGAAAAAGTCGACGACTACACGGTGCGCTTCCAGCTCGAACATCCCTGGATTCTGTTTCCCCTCATCCTCTCTTCACCCAGAGGGACCATGCTCACCATTCCGTCGCCAACGGCCGTCGCCGCGGACAGTCAGAATCGGGCGCCGGTGGGGACCGGACCCTTCATGTTCAAGGAGTGGCGCTCAGCCGATCAGTTTGTCGTAGTGAAAAATCCCCGCTACTGGCAAAAAGAAAAACCTTACGTGGAGGAGATCGTCTTCCGGTTCATGCCCGACCACCAGACCCGCTTTGCCGCTTTGCAGGCAGGCGATGTCGATATGATCTGGATGGACCGCGGACAGATTATCCGCGAGGCCATGGAAGATCCCCGACTGACCGTCAATCACGGCGAGGATAACGGTGCGGAGATACTCATCCTGAATACATCCAAGCCGCCTTTCGACGACGTGCGGGTCCGCCAGGCGCTGGCACACGCGTGGAACCAGCCGCAGTACGTCAAATTGAGTTACCAGGATAGCATCCCAGTGGTGGCGCACCCCTTTGGCAGCGAAATCGATTGCGCAGATTGCGGCTACCGGGAGTACGATCCGCAAAAGGCCAAGAAGCTCCTTCAAGACTACGGCAAACCCGTGGCCTTCGAATGCCTGCATTCCGACACCCCCCGCGGACGGGAAGCCGGCACCATTCTGCAGCAGTTCGGCAAGTCCGTGGGCATGGAAGTCGCGCCCGTTGGACTGGCCTTCGGTCCGGTGGTCAAAAAGGTGATAAGCGGAGACTTCCAGGCATCAACCTGGCGTATCCCGTCGCTCTTTGATCTGGGTCCTTTGCTGGCCTTGTCGTTCCTCGGCCAGAGTGCGGCCAACTACTCGAAATACGCGAACCCGGAAATGGATACGCTGCTGGCCGCCCAATGGACGGCGTCGGATCCTAAGGAAAGGGAGAAGATTCTCTGCGCCATCGCCGAAAAGATCAACCAGGACGTGCCGATCCTCTATCGCGGCGGCGAACATCACTATGTCATCGCCACCACACGCGTCAAGGGGCTGCCGCCGCTTCAGAACGGCGTGATCGACATCACAGGCGCCTGGCTGGAGAAATAGTCACCACCTCAGTTTCATATAAAGAGGAGAATCGTTGATGAACAGGCTTATCTCTTCTATCCTACTATTGTCGATGTGCGCGCCGATTGTTCAGGCCGGCAATCCGGATGAGATTTCAGCCATCCAGAAAACCGCTATGGATTACATGGAATCCTGGTACGAAGGCGATGCCGATAGGATGAAAAGCAGTTTGCATAAAAAGTTGGCTAAAAGAAGCCTGAAGGGATTATATGGTGAGGTTACTTTAAGACATAGCACTGCTTCGGATATGATTATGTTTACCAAACAGGGATATGGAAAAAGTCTTTGGCGGAAAGATCATAAAATAGAAGTCATTGTCCTGGATCATTATAAAAATATTGCCAGCGTGAAAGTTGTCGCGCCGCATTATTATGAGTACCTGCATCTGGGCAAGATAGAAGAGAAATGGGTCATTCTAAATGCTCTTTATGAAAACAAGTCACCTGCAATCGATTCGTGAGGATCCGAACGGTTAGCCTGCTGCGCCCATGGGCACAGCCTTTTGGGAGATTTTTAAATGCAGGCAGATATCTCCAGCCGGGCAACCGAAGGCAGCGTTAGCAGCTACGGCCCGGGAATCGGCCCGGCCCGAGGGGCGAACGGTTCTTCTATCATTCCCGCGTTCCGCTGATGTCGGCCTTTTCCGGTGGCGCAACCGGCGGATTGGGCAAGTACCCGGAACAATTCAGCTGCGAAGAGCAGGAGTCTCTGTCGGTTTTTTGCAGCGGATTATTCGTAATCCTAATGGTTCGCGGTATTTTAACAGGGGGTGCTCTCTATGCAAGCCGATACCCCAAGCAGGACAGCCGAAGGCATCGCCAGCGCCAGAGCCCGGGAATCGGCCCGGCCTGAAGGCGAACGGATCTTCTACGATCCATTTGCGCGCCACTTTTTGAGCAAGCGATTCCATTTAATTTCCCGCATTCCGCTGCTGTTGGCCTTTTTCCGGTGGCGCAATCGGCGCATGCTTCCGGGCATGTTCGGCGGACTGGTGGCGCGTACCCGCTTTATCGACGATTACCTGCTGAACTGTCTGGAAAATGGGGTCGAGCAGGTCGTCATCCTTGGAGCGGGATACGATGCCCGCGCCTACCGATTCAAGGGGCTTTGCCGCGCCATCAAGGTGTTCGAAGTCGACCGCCCGGCGACCCAGCGCATCAAAAAGGAAATACTCCACCGAATTCTAGGTGGTTTGCCCGAGCATGTGGTTTTCGTCCCGGTCCGGTTCAACTCTGAAATCCTGGGAGAAAAGCTGATCCAATACGGATACCGGCCGGATCGCAAATCTGTCTTCATCTGGGAAGGGGTGACCATGTACCTCGCCGCGGAGTCCGTTGACGCCACGCTGGCCTTCATTGCCGGCCAGTCCGCACCCGGCTCTGCGGTCATTTTCGACTACTTTCCACCATCCGTCGCCGAAGGCACTTGTCCTTTCAAAGAAGCCAGAACTCTGAAAAATATGGTGACCCGCTACGGGGAGGCGATGCGCTTCGGCATCGAACCGCACGAAGTCGAACACTTCCTTGCCCGCCGTGGTTTTCACCGCGTCCAGGACATTTCGGCCGAGGAGTGCAAGGAGCGCTATTTCAGGGGCGAGTACAAGGGGCTGGCCGTATCGCGGATCTTTCACTTCGTCCATGCCGAGGTCCGGGGATAAACCCGAGATTCCCAACTGACCCGCATGCCTGCCGGCCCGCGACGACACATCGATGAAGGCTTCTATGAAACTTTGATGATTATCTCATTGGTCGTAGCTTAACCCATCCGGGATGCTCTGATTCACGATTACCCCAACTGTCGCTTGATTTTTTCCCGGCCGGAGAATCCAGAATGCTTTGATGAAAGATTTCTTGCAATTGTATTGGAAAATATCCAGGCACTACAAAGCAATTTAAAATCAATATGACGGATTAGGACAGCGAGTTCCATGGCAACCTCCATAGCCGCGACTTCGAATTAAGATTTGAAAGTTTCTGATTTTCACATTAACAATGGATCTGTCGTTCCCACCTTCTATTGATCGGCTTTGGACCCACGAATGCCGCGCGCGACAACAGACATTGTCGAGCCCAAAGGGTAAAAGCATGAATGTTTCTCAAGTGACGAATGGGGCGGTTTGTCTTTTCCTGACCTGGCGTGCGCCTCCGGACAGTCCTGTTATGAATGGCGACGAAGAATCGTCTTCAAAGCCTGTTCTTCAACGGACTTTGGTTTGTAGGTATACCGGGGCGCATCGCAGCCTGACAGGAAACAATACAATCGAGGTACCTCCTTTTGGAATCAGAGCGCTATTCAGGCCCCCAGGTTTTTCCGTCCTGAGCAGCGACGCACTCTGGGTCGGGGCTCCATTAAGAGTGGCCGCCATCGCTTGGCGTACGCAGAAGAAGGAGGCCCGTACTTCACGCCACAGTTGTGATTCGCCAAAATCATGCAGATTGAAAAAGCTTTTAGGAATAGACCCAATTGATCAAGTGCAATCCCGGAATGTATTCAAGAAAGTTATATTGACAAGAACGGACAATTGGACTTGGCGTGCGGAACCGAAAGCCGCATCAGGAATTCATTCGAAACTTGGCTATATGCAAGTGAGAATCGAAAGTGATTGATTATCGTCCAACATTACGTTGGCTCGGCTCAAAGGTCCTGCGCCTTGTGGCGGTGGTGCTGGCTGTGTCGACCTTCACCTTTCTGGGCCTGGAAGTGCTGCCCGGAGATATTTCCTACCAGATAGCCGGCCCTTCAGCCACGGCCGAGGAGGTGGAAGCCCTTCGGGTAGAATTGGGCCTGAACCGGCCGCTTCTTTTTCGGTACACAAGCTGGATGACCCGGACGCTTTCCGGGGATTTGGGGTATTCTCTGTATAACGGCGAGCCGGTGGGCGCGGCCATTCTTTCCCGACTGCCGGTGACCCTCGAACTGATGATCCTGGTCCCGTTCATGGCCTTGTGCCTGGCGGTGCCGGTCGCCATTTTCAGCGCCTATCGGGCTCAGAGCGGGTTGGACAAGGGAGTGAGTGCGCTGGCTTTTGCCAGCATGTCGGTGCCAAACTTCGTCATGGCGCTGCTGCTGATCTATCTCTTCGCATTGCAGCTGCGCTGGTTTCCGGCCACCGGGTTCGTCCCGTTGACTGACGGCCTGACAGCCAACCTGAAATCGATTGTTCTTCCGGCGGTGAGCCTGGCGCTGGTCGAGTGGGTGCCGTTTATGCGGGTGCTACGCAGCGATTTGATTACCACGCTGCAGGCGGACTACATCCTCATGGCCCGTTCCAAAGGCTTATCGCCGTTACGCATCCTGATGGGGCACGCGCTGCGCCCTTCGCTGTTCACGCTGACAACGGTCCTGGGCCTGCATATTGGACATCTCATCGGCGGAGCGCTCATTGTGGAGATGATCTTTGCGCTTCCCGGCATGGGAAGGCTCCTGATCAGCGCCATTTTCGCCCAGGACACCCACCTCGTGCAAGGCTGCATTCTCTTCATCACCGTGGGATATGTGCTGATCAACTTCGGCGTGGATATGCTTTACCTCCTGCTGGACCCACGCCTTCTGCATCCCGATGCTGAGGGGGCCGCATGAAGCGCGACCGGCTTTCACCGGTAGGAGGCGGCGAAACGGGCTTGAGGCTTTTGCTTCCCCTGATCTGGATCATCGTGGTGCTCGGCGGCGCCCTCTCGGCGGACTGGGTGCCGCTGCCGGCGCCCGACCGGATGAACTGGAACAACCCCGCAGTCTTTCCCGGTTCGCCTGGACATTCGGGAATATCCGAAGAGGCAGCTCAGGTCTACCTCCTGGGTACCGATGCCATGGGAAGGGACATTTTCAGCCGCCTGGTCTTCGGTGCCCGGGTATCTCTGGCGGTGGGCTTGGTGGCGCCCCTTATCGGCATGCTCTGCGGTGGATTTCTAGGAATGACGGCCGGATTCTGCCGAGGCCGGGTGGAGGCCTTTATCGTAGGGGCCATGGATACCATTCTGGCCTTTCCGGGACTGGTCCTGCTGCTGGCCGTAACTTTCTATTACGGACAAAGTCTGCAACACCTCATGCTGACCCTTGGCTTTCTCTCCGTGCCGGCTTTCTGTCGCGTCGCGCGCGCCCAAACCCTTTGCGTGGCGGAGCGCGAATACGTACAGGCCGCTCGGATGATGGGCGCTTCAAGGCTGCGGGTGATGACCATGGAGATTTTTCCCAATATCTTCGTTTCGCTTTCGATCTACGCGCTTCTGGTCTCCGCCTACATGATCGTGGCCGAGGGGGCGTTGAGCTTTCTCGGCCTGGGCATCCCCGCGCCGTCGCCCAGCTGGGGGAGCATGATCGCCGAGGGCAACGAGGTCCTGCAAGAAGCTCCGCACGTGGCGCTGATTCCGGCCGCGGCCATGTTTCTTACCGTGCTCTCCTTCAATCTCCTGGGAGATGCGTTGCGGAGCCGGTATGAGCCGAAAGAGAGGCAGATGTGACCGGTTGGGGAGAGCACGCGGCATCTCTGCTCGTGGTCAAAGACCTGGCCGTGCACTTTACCACCCCCCGCGGAGCAGTGCGGGCAGTGGACGGTGTTTCCTTTGCCCTGGAATCCGGCAAAACGCTGGGGATCGTCGGGGAGTCGGGCTGCGGCAAAAGCGTGCTGTGTCGCAGTCTTGTGCGGCTGATTGCTCGCAGCGCCTTTTTTCCCGCAGAGGCCCGGGTGTTTTTCGATGGTGTCGATTTGCTGTCGCTCAAGGAGAAGGCACTGCGCCGCATTCGCGGGCGGGAAATCGCCATGGTGCTCCAGGATCCGCTCTCCTCCCTTCACCCGCTGATGAAAATTGGAGTCCAAATCACCGAGCCGCTAATCCACCATCTGGGTGCGCACCCCGCGGATGCCCGACGCAGCGCGGCGGAGCTGCTGGGTTCGGTCGGCATTCCTGCACCGGAAAAGCGTGCCGGCCAGTTTCCGCACCAGCTTTCCGGGGGCATGCGCCAACGCGTGGCGATTGCCATGGCGCTGGCCTGTCGACCCCGACTGCTTATCGCCGATGAGCCCACGACGGCACTTGATGCTACCTTGCAGGGTGAAATCCTTGATCTTTTAGCACAGTTGCAGCGAAGATACCGGATGGCGATGATCCTGGTGACCCACGATCTCGGCATGGTGGCCGGACGTACGCATGATACGGCCGTGATGTATGCCGGTAAAATCGTGGAGCAGGCGCCCACTGATGCGCTGTTCGACCAGCCTCGGATGCCTTACACGCGCGCGCTGCTGGCGGCGATGCCGCGACTTTCGAACCCTCCGCACACCCGCTTAGAGGCGATTGCGGGACAGCTTCCCGATCCTCTTGTTCCCTTGTCGGGCTGCAGGTTCGCACCGCGCTGCCCGAAGGCGTCGACGCGTTGCGGAGAAGAATCCCCCCCTCTGCGGCCGGATGGTATTGGTCGGCATCGGTTCGCCTGCTGGAATCCTGAAGGAGGTCTCTGATGCGCCAAGGCACAGAGGTTCTGCTTGCCGTCCGGGATCTGACCGTAACCTTTCGGACTGGCAGCGGAAGCAGAATCCAGGCCGTGTCCGGTATCAATTTCGATGTGCGCGAAGGAGAGACACTGGGCCTGGTCGGGGAATCCGGGAGTGGAAAATCTACCACCGCCCGAGCCGTAGTCCGGCTTGTGCGCCCCGACAGCGGCAGCATTTTCTTCATGGGTAACGATCTGATGGCACAGTCGGAAAGAGAGCTCAGGCGCCTGCGCCCGGGGTTCCAGATGATTTTTCAGGATTCCATTGCCGCGCTGAACCCGCGCCGCTGTGTGGGCGACGCCATCGCAGACCCCCTTTCCGTCATGAAGGCTGGAACCCGCAAAGAGCGAATTCATCGCGCAAAAGAAATGATGGAACGGGTAGGTATTCCCGCAGAAGCCTTCAGCCGTCTGCCCCATGAACTTTCAGGTGGACAATGCCAGCGAATACAAATCGCCCGGGCGTTAATTTCGCGTCCCAGGCTGCTCGTCTGCGACGAACCTGTTTCCTCGCTGGATGTCTCCATCCAGGCCCAGATCCTGAACCTTCTGGAGGAGATGCGTCTGACGTACGCCCTCACCCTTCTTTTCATTTCCCACGATCTGGTCGTGGTCAAAAACGTTTCCGATCGGGTGGCGGTGATGTATCTGNNCCTACACCCGGGCGCTGCTCTCGGCCATGGAGGGTTCCGCCTCGCGACGGGAGACCGACATGGCAACTCCAACTTTGAGTGAGACTCCTCCATCCATGTCACCGCCTTCAGGCTGCCGGTTCCGTACCCGGTGCCCGCGGGCGGAGCAGCTCTGCGCCGAACATGTACCGCTCATGCGCCACACTAGCCCGGCACGCCAGGCGGCCTGCCATCACCCCCTGAGCCATAGATGAAATACAAGCGGGCAGGGCAGCCCGTGAGGTCACGCATTTAAACACCTTCGTGACGAGCTGCAGTTCCCGTTGCAGCGGCCGCTTCGGCAAGTCCTGCTGCAGACTTGAGCTTTAGCCGGTGATATGGTTGTATGTGAAACCGGACTGGGACCATTCGGCCGCTGCCTGCTATCGGAGAACACTTATGCGGATCGCCTCGCTGTTGCTTCTGGCCGTATGTGCATTGATACCGGGCCCCCCCGCGGTTGCCGACGGTCCCTTGCAGGTAAAGAACCGGTTCCCCCTGCACTTGCTTTTTCTGACACCGCGACCTGCCGCGCCCGAGATACCGGCTGCGGGAGAATTCGAGGCGGCGGCGGCACTCGATTACAGTGCCGTTTACTTCCAGCATAACAACCGGGAATGGGATTTTCTGATCGATCTGGAAATGACCACTTTCGATCTGGCGGTCACCTGCGGCCTGACGCCCGGGGTGGCCTTCAGCGTCGATCTGGCCCTGGTGAATATGGGTGGTGGCTTCCTGGACGGTTTCCTGGAAAGCTATCACGATGCGCTGGGGGTCTCCAATTATGGCCGTGAGACGCGCCCCAAGAATGCATTCGCTTACCGGGCGGCACGGGAAGGGGAATCGTGGCTGCAGGGCGAATCGGGCGGGTGGCAGCTCGCCGATTCGGTGGCTTCAGCCCTGATCAAGCTTCCTGCGCCGGAGGCGATTCCCGCGATGCGCAGTGCGCTGATCACCTCCGTCAAGTTGCCGCTGGGCGATGCGGAAAGCGGGATCGGCAGCGGCCGATGGGATTGGGGGTTCTACTGGACCGCGGCATTCGATTTCGACCCCTGGTCCTTCTACCTGATGCCGGGGTTTGCCTTGATTTCCGATCCCCGCAGCGAGGGGCCGCATGTGGAGGCACGGAACAGCTACAGTCTGTTTGCCGGCGCAGCCTACCGGTATGATGAGCGTTGGCGCTGGTTGGTTCAGGTGAACGGTTTTACTTCTCCGCTGCAGGATACAGGCATCTCCCAGTTGGATAACGGTGCGCTGGAGCTGATTCTGGGAACCCAGTACGGCCTCTCTTCGAACTGGCGCATCGAATTTGCATTCTGCGAAGATTTGACACGCGCCGCACCCGACTTTACGGTACATGCAGGTGTGGTATGGAATTATGATCGGACGGGCAGAGCGGAGTGATATGATGAATTCCAGTGCCGATTCGGCCTACATCGTCACCGGCACCACGCGCGGGCTCGGGCGGGCGCTGGCGCGTGCGGTGAGGGAGCGCGGCAAGCTGCTGTTCACGATCTCTCGATCACCGCAAGTGCATGAAGGCCGGTGGCACAACTATGCTTGTGATTTGCGGCAACCCGACCAGATTCAAAGGGCGATGGCCGACCTGATGCAGGCGATCGGCCGCGAGCGGTGCCATGATATACTGCTGATCAACAATGCAGGCGTTCTGTCGCCGATCGGACCGATCGAAAACGCCGCGGACGACCGGATCGAAGGCCATTTTGCGGTCAACCTGCAGGCGCCGGCGCTGTTGATCGCCCACTTTATCCGCGCCGCAGGCCGTTTCTCCGGCCGACGCCGCATCATCAATATCACTTCAGGCGCTGGAGAAAACGCCTATGCCGGATGGGCCCCCTATTGTGCAGCCAAGGCGGCCCTGAACATGCTGACCGCCTGCGTGGCCCTGGAACAGAGCGAGCAGGAACGGCCGGTCAGTATTTGCGCCGTGGCACCGGGCGTGGTCGATACCGACATGCAGCTTGAAATCCGGCGCACATCGCGAGCGGAATTTCCTAAGCGCAAAAAGTTCCAGGAGCTATACGCGAGCGGCCGATTGGCCGCGCCCGAGCAGGTCGCGCATTTGATCCTGGACCTGGATGAAGGCGGACTTCTCGCGTCCGGGGCCCTATACGATCTTCGCGATGTACGCCCAAGGCCGGGGGGCGGGTGGGAGGTTCGGCGGCGTAATCTGCCATGAGCGAACGTGTGCGCTGCCCGGTGAGAATCGGCTGCCGACACATCAAACAGTGCGTTTTTGCCCGGTCGCGGGCTTATGCAGGGGGGATTGAGGTGGGAACGATGATCACACAGGCAGCCACGTTTCTGAAAGGCCATTTTCTCATGGCCATGCCGACCATGGCCGATCCCAATTTTAAAAGATCGGTCACCTGTATCGCCGAACATGGCGCGGAAGGCGCCCTGGGGATCGTGATTAATCGATTGCGCGAGCCGATCAATGGCCGAATGATTTTCGATGAGCTGAAAATTGAATACAACGCCATGGCGGAGCACATTCCCGTTCATGTCGGTGGGCCGGTGCACCCCAACGAGTTGTTCATTCTGCACGCGGCACCTTTGGATTGGGGTGGAAGCCTCCATATCGCCGAAAATCTGGCGCTGAGCAATTCACGCAGCATTCTGGAGGCTATCGCGATCGGGGAGGGACCGCGGGATTTCGTCATCAGCCTGGGATGTGCGGGTTGGGGTCCCGGGCAATTGGAGTGGGAGATGGCCCAGAATGCCTGGCTGAGCATGGTTGCCAGTCACGACATTATCTTCTCGCTGCCCATTGAGGAGCGCTGGGATACCGCCATCCGGCGCCTGGGCATCGATCCCCAACTCATCTCCGCGACGGCCGGTCACGCATGACCCTCACCGGGCGCCCGATCCTCCCGATGGCAGTTCAATTAAAAAAGGACCCGAATGGGGTCCTTTATAATTTGTACGGCCATCGAGCAGGTCAGGCCTGGGCTTTTTTTCGTTTCTGCTTAGGCTTTTTCTTTTTCAGGCAGACTTTGTCTTTGCGAACGAATGCACACAGCTTCGGATTATAGTACTCCTTGCAGTTTAAAGGATTATAAAGCGGGCACTCGGGATGTTTTTCAGACATGAATATCGGTTCCCCTTTCGCGGTCGCCGAGCCTTTCGTGTACTAATGCCTGGATTGATATCATAAAATGGCATAATTAACAATTCATTATATTTCAGGGCAGCAAATCTTGCTGAATGACATTCCGAAGCGTTTCGGATTCACCACTGCCAAATAAGGGCTTGCGGCTGTAAGCTCAAGACCCCGTTCCCGGTGTCCAGCCGCAATCGATCCGGCGCACGCCACATGGACCGATAGGTTGTGCCGGCAGAGGGGGGTGTGTGCACCTGTGCCGCCGACCAAAAGTTGCGTTCGCGGAACTGCGCAGGGAGGCGGAAAGTTTTGACAAGACCGCGACGTCATTATATAGCAGGCTGAATTTTATGGCGAACCTCTCCTTTTTACGAGTGTTATCAGCGGCGGAACGCCCGTCTTTCCCCGCATAACGCGGCTCAGTCGTAGCGGCAAGAGACAACAGGGCGCCCGGCGGGTAGGTGCCGGGCGGTGTGACCAGACCGAAGGGTCAGCATGGATCGATATCAGAAACTGCGCAAAGATTTACTCGAAAACACCACGACCGCTTCCTCGCTTCTCCAGAAAAGTCAAATGGTTCTTGGGGCCTCCACGACTGCCCTGACGCAATGGACACAAACCTGCAGCCACATCGAAAGCGATCTTCTGGACCATATTATCCGGGTGGCCGTAGTCGGGGCGATCAAATCGGGCAAAAGCACTTTAATTAACGCGCTGCTCGGCGACGATCATCTCAAACGCGGTGCCGGCGTGGTCACCTCTATTGTGACCCGCATTCGTAAGGGAGATCAACTGCGTGCCAGGTTGTTCCTCAAGTCCTGGGATGAAGTGAATCAGGAAATCGAAGAGGCCATGGTGCTGTTTCCGGCCGAGCAGTGGCAAACCCCCGCGCAGCGATTCGATGTTCGCAAGAGCGCCGACCGCCAGCAACTCGCCCACGCGCTCAATGAACTGGACCGGGAACTGCGCATCGCTCAGGACCAGTTGAACGCCAACAGCGTCCTTCTATCTTCCTATCTGAAAGGATACGAACAGGTTAAGGATCTGGTCGGGGCGGAGAGCGCGACCCGGGTGTTCGATGAGGATCATTTCGGCGCCCATCGTGATTTCGTGGGCAATGATGCCCGGGCGGTTTATTTAAAGGATATCGAGCTTGAAATTACCGGCGACCGGGTCGGTGCCAACATGGAAATTGCCGATTGCCAGGGCAGCGATTCCCCCAACCCGTTGCATATGGCCATGATCCAGGACTATCTGTTGAAAGCGCACCTGATCATTTACGTGATCAGCAGCCGGACCGGAGTGCGCCAGGCCGACATCCGGTTCTTGTCCATGATCCGGCGCATGGGGATCGGAGAAAATATACTGTTTGTGTGCAATTTCGATTTCAACGAGCATGACGGTCTTGACGAATTGAATGCTTTGACTGACCGTATTCGGGAAGAAATCGCACTTATCATACCCGATCCAGTGCTCTTCACGGTTTCGGCTTTATATAATCTGTTCGCGCCGAATGCACAACGACTCGGCGGAAAAGATAGCGAACGTCTTGCCCAGTGGCAGCGCAGCCGTGAATTGGTAGATTTTTCCGGTAGCGAAACCCGCCGGCTGGAAGCCATGCTGGAGCGAAAACTGAATCGTGAGCGCTCGGCCCTTTTACTTCAAAATCAGCTTGAGCGACTGGATGTAATCTGTTCGGGTCTGCAGCAGTGGATCCGTATGAATCGGGATCTTCTCGGGCGCGATGCCGGAGAAGCGCAGCGCATGGCCGAAAGAGTGCGACAGCATCAGGACTATGTTACTCAAGTACAGTCCATGATCCAGAGCACCCTGGATGGGGCGACACAGAAGATCAAAAACGATTTGAAAAAGTCGGTTGACAGTTTTTTCGACTACTACAACGGTCCGATATTGAAGAAGGCAGTGGATTTCGTCCGTAATTATTCGGTGGATCTGTCGCGCTATCAGGAGCATCTTTCCTCGGCGGGCTTTTCGCACTCACTCTATTCTGTTTTTCAGGAGTACAAGCAAGCCGTTGATACTTTTATGGCCGAAAAAATCAACCCCGAGATCATCGGCTTTATCGGCCGGCAGGAAATCCGAATTAAAGATTACTTCCAGTCGGTAGCGGCGCCCTATGAAGGCATGGTGCGCGAGGCGCTTGAACGTTATGACCGGCTTCTGGTGCAGTTCGGGTGCACCGATGTGCAGGAACGCTGGGCGCTCAATCTCACTCCTGATCTCGAGGCGCTCAAGCAGCGGGCGGATCTATTCTTGCAGCCGGCCGCAAGCGTGCTGCGATATTCGGCCAACATCCGCACCGAGGCCATCATCCGGTTGGGCGCCTATTCTCTCGTACGGGCCGTCCGGAAACTGCTCAGAAAGCCGATCCTGAACAATAAGGGGGAAGAAATCAAGGCCCTTAACGCGGGTATCCGTCGCATGAAGCAGGAAACCGAACGCTCCGTTCTGGCCCATTTTAAAGATTACCAGGAAAACATCAAGTTCCAGAATTTGCTGCGCCTGACGGACCTGTTCGGAGCGCGCCTGTATGCGCTGTTGCTGGAGAATTTTCAGGGTTATACGGCCGACCTGAATCAAATGACCACCGCAATTGTCGGCGAACGCAGCGCAAAGGAACACATGGACAGCACACTGATCAACATCGAGCGTGAGATCGCGGCATTGAAAGAAAAGATGCAAAGCACCCGTCAGGGAATCATGCAGTTGCGCGGCAATGATAATGGATCCTGACCACCCCAAGGAGGAAATCTTCATGCGTGCATGTACGATCGCAATTGCCAATGAGAAAGGCGGCGTCGGAAAGACCGTCACGGCGATTAACCTCGCGGCGGCCTTGACCCGCGAGCATCAGAGAGTCCTGCTGGTCGACATGGACCCGCAGGCCAACGCCACCAAAGGCCTGGGTGTCGTGCTGAACACGGAAAGCACCACGGTTTACCACCTGTTGCAGCCGTCGGGCGGGTATGCGGCGCGCCAGGCCGTTGTCAGCACAGCCTGGGAAGGGCTGGACGTAATCCCGGCACATGTCGATCTGGCGGGCGCCGAAGTGGAGTTGGTGGATGTGGATGGCCGCGAAAACCTGCTCAGGCAGGTTCTGGCCGACCTCTCGGATGATTATGACTTCGTTCTGCTGGACACCCCGCCAAGTTTGTCGCTACTTACGGTCAATGTATTCGCCTACGCCCGCTACATCCTGATTCCGTGTCAGACGCACCCGTACGCCTTCGGTGCTCTCGAAGAGTTGTTCGACACGGTTTCCGCGGTGCGCGCCGAAATCAATCCGGACCTCTCCATCCTTGGAATCGTGCCCACCTTCTATGACGGTCGCACCCGGGTCAGTCAGCAGATTGTGGATCAGTTGCGTACAGACGTACGCTACAAGGCGGTTCTGTTCGATACCATGATCCGGGCGAACACCACCATTGCCGAGAGTGCGGCGGCTGGACGGCCTGTGGTTTTTTTTCGTCGCAGCAGTTTCGGGGCGATCGATTACAACGACCTGGCCGAAGAATTGCTGCAGCGCTGCCGCGTGCCTGAAGCGCTCGACTAATCCGCCGCACACATCTGAATCAAATGCTGGCGGGCGAATTCGATGCCCGGATCCAGTGTCAGGGCCACCCGGTAATTCTCGATGGCACTGGCGCGGTCTCCCATAGCCCGGTAATTAGAGGCCAGGTTGGCATAATCGATGGCCGAGCTCGGATTCAGGGCGATGATCTTTTTAAAACAGGTGATCGCTTCGGCGAACGCCTGCTGTTTATAGTAGCAGAACCCCATCAGATTGAGCGTATCGGTGCGTTCGGGATCGATCGCCTCCGCCCGCTGCAACTCATCCAGCGCTTCGCGGTGCTGCCCCAGATCTTTGTGGACCATGCCCAGGTAAGTGTAGATCGCGGCCAGATCTTCACCCGGCGGCGACATGTCCAGCGCCCGGCGAAAGCATGCCAGCGCGCCCAAATGGTCTTCCATTTGCTGTCGGAGTTGCCCCAGATAAAATTGGATGAAATATTTTTGCGGCACCAAAGCATCGAGTCGCTGCAATTCTCTGATGGCCCGTTCGGCCGGCAGTGTTTCGGCAGTGATTTTGGCGCAGATCATGGCGACGCTGGAATAGGTGGCGCGTTCGCGAAAATGGGTTCCCGGAACAATGGTGTAAAAAGCCGGGATCTGCAAATGGGGGTGACGCAGGTCGACTACAAAAACGGGCATATGGCGCTCGGCAAGCGCCGCAATACACCGTTCGACCTCGATCTTGATATTGTCGTGGCTGAGATCCGGAAGCCGGTCTAATTGCGTAATGATTCCAGGGTGCGTGATGTGGTTGACTTCGTCGAGATCATGCGGTTTGGGCAGACCGCTGGCCACATAATTCCCGCCGCTGTTGAAGTCGCCGGCCAACTGGGCGATTTCCGTCAAGGCCCGGCATAGGGCCTTGGCGGGACCGGGTGTAGTGCCCGCCGTCCAGACGATTTCACTGCGCTGCGGGAAACTGGCCGGATCCCAGGCCAGCGCTCCGACGGTGGGAATACCCATTTGTGCTGTAAAATCGGAGAGGATAATCTCGATCCCCGCACTGCGGAACTTGGCCAGCAACTCCATTGCAGCCGGATCCTTCACGCCGTCAAGGTCGATTAAGGCCGTCTTGATCCGCTGCCTGCTGATGAGTGCGCAGACATGGCGCTCCACCACTTCACAGATGCCCTGGCACAGCGCCTCTTCAGTGCAGTTTCCGGCCGATGAGCCGTTGAATTCATTAATGGTGTAGAACCAGTTGAACGGGATCAGCACACGTTCGCCGTCCGTCACATTATGTGCCCAGGTCCATTTCAACGGCAGTTCCTCGAAAAAAGGGCGCACACGTTCCGGGTCGTCCGATGCATCGGACACCGATCGCACGATCCATTCATAATCGATCCTCGGATCCTCCAGCGCCTTTGCCGGGCAAAATTTGAAATTGGCCGGGTTGCGATGGAAGCTGAAAAGACTGAAGCGCTCCCCCAGCTCCATCACCGCGCTGGCCTGGGATTGGCTGGGGGTGGCTCCCTTGCCCATCTGCTTGGTGTTGCCGATGGTGGCGAAGGCATCGGTTCCGCATACGCTGAAATAGACCGGAATATCCAGGCGCCCATTGTCGATGCGGACCACATTTTCCAGAATATCCAGTCCGGACTCGGATACACGCGCTTTGAATCGGTGGATGGTTTCGTCCGGGGTGATGACTTTTTCCTGATCGTGACGATAGTGCTTCCAGGCGTCTTGCAGGATGAGAGGTTCGGGTCGTTGCATGGTTGCTCCCAAAAATGCCGTTCGGCCAACACGGCCGATCCGCGGCTCAGGTCTTGATATCTACAGCGATGCGGTTTTACTTGGAAGAACGCCTTGAGGCAACCCCTTTTCGTATGCCGGCGGATTCAGGTGCTGCGGCCGGTAAAGGCTTTGCTGCTTAAGCATCAGCAATTGCTTGCTTTTCGGTGTACAATGGGGTAAGAACGGGCCCTGCCGCCAAAATGCCGGTATCACATCATTTCAGCTCCGGTCAAGAGAGGAAACCCTGCCATGGTACGCATCGCCGAACTTGAACGCAAAACCAATGAAACGCAGATACGGGCTAAATTAAACCTTGAGGGCAGCGGGACCCATGAAATTTCGACCGGCATCGGATTCTTCGATCATATGCTGATCCTGATGACGGCGCATGGTCGATTCGATCTCTCGATTGCGGCCGAGGGCGACATCGCGGTTGATTTTCACCACACGGTCGAGGATGTGGGGCTGACGGTCGGCCAGATCCTGAGCACTGCACTGGGCGACCGGAAAGGCCTCAATCGTTACGGATATGCCGTGGTGCCGATGGACGATGCACTGGCTCAGGTCAGTATCGCCCTTTCCAACCGGCCCTTTCTGGTCTTTCACATTGCTGAACCCGTACCGCGTCAGAATGAATTCGATGCTACGCTGGCCAGGGAATTCTTTCGGGCCTTGTCGCAGAAGAGTGGCATGAATCTACACATTCAGATTCCTTACGGCGACAACTGGCATCATATGATCGAGGCCGTTTTCAAAGCCCTGGGCCGGGCTTTGCGAAAGGCAGTGGATCGGGATGATCGTGTCCGGGGTATACCATCGACCAAGGGCAGTCTTTGACCAGCACCGCATCCTAATGACGGAGGGCAATGTGTTTGCAGGGTTGAGCGCCTTCACACGGTTCTCGGGGATTATGATCAGCCTGGTTCTGCTGGCCTGCGCTTCCCGTGAACCGATTGCTGTTCCGGAAATCGAAGATGCAGAACCGGTCATCCCCATCCGGCATATCCTGGTCATGCCATTTTTCGATATGGCCGAGGCTTATGGACCGGAAACAGGCGTTCGCGGCCCCTTTTCGGACCAGATTTTCGTAACCGGGGAAACGGACCCTTTGGTCACCGATTTTTTGACCCATGACTTGATTGAACAGCTCCGCCGGCAATATCCGGATCTTCGCATAACGGTATCCGGGTTGCCCGCGCTCGGCGGCGCAGGACAGGAGTTACAGCGGCTGTCCGCCTTGCGTCAAGCCGGCCGGCAGCGTTCGGCCGACGCCGTCCTGGTGGGTTTTATCTATGATTACCAGGAGCGCGAGGGCGGAGCGTTCGGCGTACGGTCGCCGGCGCGCGCTGCCTTTGAACTCAACCTGATCGGCGTTGACAGCGGTCGTCTGCTGTGGCAGCGGCAGTTCCAGGAAGTTCAGAAGGCGCTCCATGAGAACCTCCTGCTTCTGCCGAAGTTTCTGCGGCGCGGCGGACGCTGGGTACCGGTTCGGGAAATGGCCAACGAGGGCATGCGACAGATGCTGAAAACCATCCCACAAAACGATTGACAGTTTCAGATTGGGTATATATATTAACAGATTTTTAAAGTGGATATATTACTTGAATCATTTGCCCAAAAAAAATTGCCCGATCCTCATCCGAAGTAAGGCTTCATCTCGCTGTACGCGGAAACGTTGAAAAGGCTGGACCGGATTATAACGGCGCGCTTTCACGTGGAGGGCGATTGTTGGCTCGATCAATACCCGAGAATGTTATCCAGCGCATCAGAAACAGCGCCAATATCGTCGACGTGATCGGTGAAAGCGTCGTTTTAAAGAAGGCCGGCCGCAACTACTTGGGACTCTGCCCGTTTCACGCCGAAAAAACCCCCTCTTTCTCCGTAAGCCCTGAAAAGCAGATCTTTTACTGCTTCGGGTGCCACACCGGGGGCAATGCCATCAGTTATCTGATGCAGCACGACGGGCTTTCTTTTCCCGAGGCCGTGCGGGCACTGGCCGCCAAGTACGGCATCGAGGTGCCTGCGGAGCGCCTGTCGCCGACCGAAAAAGTCCAGCTGTCGGAAAGGGAACAGCTCTTTCAGATCAATGAAAACGCCCTGACCTATTTCCGTCGAACATTGCACGACACCCAGTTCGGTCAACGGGCGATGGCCTATTTGCTGGGAAGGGGAATGACCCGCAAAATCATCGATGGGCACGCACTGGGTTTCGCCCCCGATCAATGGGACGGCCTGCTGCGTTTCTTCAGACAACAGCGTGTCTCCCCTGATCTGGTCGCCAAAGCAGGACTGGTTATTCCCCGCAAGGACCGCAGCGGACACTATGACCGCTTTCGTAATCGGGTGATCTTTCCAATCTTCAATGACAGCCGTCAGGTGATCGGATTCGGCGGGCGCGTGATGGGCGATGAGTTGCCCAAGTATCTCAACTCGCCCGAAACACCGCTTTATAACAAGAGCCGCTCCCTCTACGGCATCGACCGAGCCCGGCCGGCCGCGCGTAAATCCGGCAGAGTCTACGTGGTGGAAGGCTATTTTGATGTCCTGGCCATGCACTTGTATGGTTTCGAGAACACGGTGGCCACACTGGGGACAGCCTTGACAGGCGAACATGTGCAATTACTAAAAGGGATGATCGGTCAGGACGGGCACATCATTCTGGTCTACGATTCGGATCAGGCCGGCGTCAGGGCGGCCCGGCGCAGCATCCCGGTTTTTGAGGCCGGCTTTGTTGACGCCCGAATTCTGATCTTGCCGAAAGGATATGACCCGGACGCTTTTCTCAGGGAGAAAGGCCCCGGCGATTTTACGTCGCAGACCGAAAAAGCGGCCGCCATGATGCCCTTTCTGCTTGAAACCGCGATTCAGGAACACGGAATGACTCTGGAAGGCAAGGTCAAGACGGTCAATGCCCTGCAGGCGCCCTTGGCCTCCATTCAGGACGGCGTGGCGCGGGGACTTTACATCAAAATTATCGCCGAACGCCTCACAATCGATGAATCCACCATCATGGAAAAGATTCGTGAAGCGGTTGCGGCGCAGAACCGGGAGGGGGGCGCCCCGAGGCCTCCATTCGGCCCGGTCTCAGAGCAGCGCCTGGAACGGCAGGTTCTGGCGATGATGCTTGGCTATCCGGCCATTATTCCTGAAATTCTCAGGCGTAATCTACTGGAAGCATTTGAGGATGCCGAACTGCAAACGATCGGGCGCATGATTGCCGAGCATTGTGCCGATAAACATCAGAACGCGGCCGACGTGATCATGATGATCCAAGATCCGCGACAGCGCAGCATGCTGACGCGATTGGCGATCGCCGAAGATCATTGGGATCATGATGGGTGTGTGCGGGTGCTGGCGCAATTGGAAGGCCGTCATCAGCGGCGCGTCACTCAGGCATTGCAGCGGCAGATTGTTGATGCAGAAAAAAACAACGACATCGATCTACTGGGCAGATTGTTACGCGAAAAGCAAAAACAGGCTGGCAAGGGATTGACCAATTAGGTACCAGGAGGCTTCGTTTCATGGCAAAGAAAAATACTTCAGCACTCAAAGCCGGCGGCTCACCCAAAGGCGCCAAAAAAAACACGCTCACGCGCAATCCGGACCGGGCCATGGATGAATCGTCCAATCCTGATCTGGATTCGGACGACGCCCTCGATGGACATGACGCTACCGAGCGGAGCATGAAGGCTTTGATCGCCCAGGGCAAAAAGCAGGGCTTCTTGACCTATGATGAAATCAATACGGCTTTGCCGGACGAAATGCTTTCCGCGGATCAGATCGATGAGACCCTGATCCTGTTCGATGACCTGGGAATCGACATCATCGACGAACAGAACCGCAAGTTGAACAAGGACAAACCCAAACAGAATTCGGTGGAAGCCAAAAGCAGCGACGATTTCAGCTTGACCGATTACGGCTCGGTGACCGACCCGGTCAAGATGTACCTGCGCGAGATGGGGTTGGTGACCCTGCTGAGCCGCGAAGGTGAAGTCGAAATCGCCAAGAAAATAGAATCCGGCGAGCAGGACGTCCTCAAGGCCCTGCTGGAGACCACTCTGGGTGTGGATTACATTCTGGAACTCGGACGGCGTATCGAAAACCAGACCCTGCGGCCCAAACACGTGTTGCGCGACATCGACGAGGGCGATACGTATCAGGACGAACTGGTCCAGATCGATGCATTTCTCAAAACCCTGCGCGAAATCAACGAGATCCACGCCGAAAACCTCGCTTTCCGCGACAAGCTGTTCGAGGAGCACAAGCTTAAGGGCGAAGAACAGCGGCGAATCCGCCGCTGCGTCCAGCGGCGCAATCAGAAAATTTTCGACATGCTCAAGGAATGGCGCCTGGAAGGCAGTGTCATCGACCAGATCGAGGAGGATATCCGTAACCTGATCAACTGGTACGATGCCATGAACCGCGTGATCTCCGCCACGGCTGAAAGCATCGGGATTCCGGTGACGCTCCTGCGGGACAGTCTGGTTTCCAAAACACGATTTGTGAAATCAGCCCCTCACGGCAATTTGGCCAGGAAGGAGATGGAGGAATTTTACCCCCATTTGCAGGACATCCACGCCATGATTCAGGCCAAGGAGGCTGCCACCAAGGCCAACAGCCGCATTCTCAAGCGTATCCTGGCCAGCGTGG
>DDYQ01000143.1:22388-22806 GCA_002348005.1 Desulfobacteraceae bacterium UBA2230
TGATCAAGGCCAATTTGCGCCTGGTGGTCAGTATTGCCAAAAAATACACCAATCGCGGGTTGCAGTTTCTTGACCTGATCCAGGAAGGTAACATCGGTTTGATGAAGGCGGTGGATAAATTTGAATACCGGCGCGGTTACAAATTCAGCACCTATGCGACCTGGTGGATTCGACAGGCCATCACGCGGGCAATTGCCGATCAGGCGCGCACCATCCNNCCATCCGCATCCCGGTGCATATGATTGAGACGATCAACAAGCTTATCCGCACGTCGCGCTATCTCGTGCAGGAACTGGGCCGCGAACCGCGACCCGAAGAGATCGCGGAAAAAATGGAAATCCCTCTCGATAAAGTACGCAAGGTGCTCAAAATCGCCCGCGAACCAATTTCCCTCGAAACCCCCATCGGGGAAGAGGAA
>DDYQ01000218.1 GCA_002348005.1 Desulfobacteraceae bacterium UBA2230
TGGAGGTCGCCTTTTCAGAGCTTCTGGCGATTTCATTTATCGTGGAGGTCATCTGCTCGGCCGCCGCCGACACGATCCCCATTTCCCGGGCCGAGTGGTCCATGGCCTCGGCGATCCGCGCAATACGGGTCGCAATCCCCTCCACGGCAGTGTTTGCGGTCGTCGATGTGTGTGACATCTGATCGGCGCCTTGCGACATCTCCCTGGACAACCCGGTCATCTTGAACGCAGCATGATCCAGGTCCTGCGCATTGCCGGCGATGTGAACCATCATGGCCTGCAACTTTTCCATAAAGGTATTGAAGGCATTGGCGAGTTGTCCGATCTCGTCGGCATTTCGGGTTTGGAGTCGGGCAGTCAGATCCCCTTCGCCGCGCGCAAGATCCGTTAATCGCTCCACCACCCGCGAGATTGGTTTGACCAGTGAATTCGAGAATAGAACACTGATCGGAATGACCACGAGCAAGCATACCAGAAACACCACCCAGAGCAATTGGATGATTTTGCGCGTGCTTTGCCGGAGCTCCCCGAGCGATACCAAAGCGGATATGGCACCGATCAGGTCGGTATCGGCAAACAGCGGCAACACTCCCTCGAAATAAGAATCTTCGGCCAGCTTCAACTCTCCCGCCACCAGGTGCTGGGTATCCAGACTGCGTCGTGTACTCTGTTTCGCGATGCGCTCGATATCGAGATGCCGGTATGCATCCAGATCTCCCATCAGCACGCTCCTTCCGCCAAACAGGTTGATGTGCAGGCCGGTCAGACGGGCCATCTTGGCGGTGAAATCCGGTTCGATGCGCGCAGTGGCGGTGACGAATCCGACAGCCTTCTTTTCAACGGTCCGGGTTTCGGGGTTGAACACCTCGGCCGTAATTGGACTCTCGGCCCTGAGGAACATGATGTCCTGGCGCAGTTCGAACCGCACTGACTCTTGCCCGGACCAGCTCCTGTGAGGCGCGATCACGCTGCCGACTTCGGCCACCCGCTCCTGCTTGACCCAGGCATCCAGCGCCAGTTCGATTCCCGTCCTGAAGTCGGCGGCATACAGTGCGCCGCCGTGAAGAAATCCAAGCAAGGCCGAGTCGCCATCTTTGCGCAGTGCGAAAGCCTTCAGATCGCCCTCCGGATCATAAACCGCCATCGTCCAAAGGTTCCCGGTGCGGCCGACCTGGTGGATGGCGTTGGTGACGGTGGCGTAAGTCTGAAGATAAAGGTTGAAGTTCGTTTCGTTCTTCAGGTCATTCAGATATTTGACCGTCGAACCCATTTTGTTGGCGCCGGCCATCTGCCGGGTTTCGGCCAGCAGTTTGGCCTGTTTGCCCAACAACTCCTCACGGACGACGTTCAGGGCCTTTTCAATGCGATCATCGGCGGTCCGGCGGTTTTCCTGATTGAGCAGCAGCATGACCACGGCCTGGGAGGCGATCATCACGGTCACGATCATTCCTACAGCCCCTAGAATCAGCTTCATCCTGAGCTTGATGGTCTTCAATGCACGCCTCCGCATACAGAAGGTGAAAATTGATCGGCTGCCCCGGGGAACACAGAATAGCGTTCGATCTCAGGTTCTATTGGCACGTCGCAGACAAAACTTTAGCTGCAAACAGGCACTTACCCCTGGAGCCGTTCTGCTGCAGGCAGACAATACAGAGTGCATCCGCATAAATATACCGCGTTGACCCCATTGGGCGGAAAGCACTGCTTTTGTAAAAGTGGCCAGCCTGAGCGCCCCCGATGCAGCAGTCCGACTTCGGCACCCCTGCACTCACACCGAAATTGGTGATCCAATTTCATTCCGCATAAAAACCAACCAAGGAGAACGAAATGAAGGGAAATGAAAAAGTAATCGAAAAACTCAACGAGTTGCTGGCCGAAGAACTGACCGCCATCAATCAGTACATGGTGCATTCGGAGATGTGTGAAAACTGGAATTACCAAAAGCTGCACAAGCAGGACCGGGCCCGGGCCTTCAAGGAAATGGTGCATGCCGAAGAACTGATCGAACGCATCCTGTACCTGGAGGGACGCCCTATCGTCACCAACCTGAAATCCATTCACATCGGCGCCGAAGTCGAGGCGCAGCACAAGAATGACCTGGCCCTGGAGGTCAGTGCCGTCAAAATGTACAATGAAGCCATCAAGGTGGCCGTCGATGCAGGCGACAACGGCACCCGTGAACTTTTAACCTCGATTCTGAAAGACGAGGAAGAGCACGTCGACGAGATCGAAGCCCACCTGGATCAAATCGAGCAGATGGGCAAACAGATCTACCTTTCGAGTCTTATCTAAAGCGAGGAAGGCGATCGGCGGTTCGGTGCGCCAACTGAGCCGCCCGTCAGCTTTCAGGAAGCGGTTCGCTCAAGCACCACCGGTTCACACCAGCGCAGGAACTGCGATGCGAATCCGATGCACAGCGGTAGGCAGCAGCTGTGGATCTGAACCGGTCCGCGCTCGATCCACCGGCGGTTCCTGCGGCATGCCGGTCGGCTTTCACGCGATTTGACGGGCCGGTTTCGCCGGCACACCCCATTGAAAACAAACCACTGAGAAGCTCTCCACGTTCAGCGGTAAAACTGCTCCACCCACGCCCTGAACCAATCCGGCCTCTGAAGCATGACATAGATCAAACCCAGTGCCGTGATGGGAATCGGTATGACTGTGTCGCACAGCGCCAGCAGTATCACCGCCACCAAACCCTTCGTCTTTGTAGACATGCTATCCTCGATTGGTTATAGGTTCATTCGAAATGTTTCGGAAGGCGTCGCGCCCGCCCGTTTGCGGAAAAGACCGGGCACCAGATGACCCGACTGCCGGCGTTGTTTTCAACAGCTGCCGCGATGGAGTGTACCACAGGAGCAAAAAGATGGCCAAAACATCTGCGGGACTGATCATGTACCGCTACACCGACCGAACACTTGAAATTTTACTGGTCCATCCCGGTGGACCGTTCTGGAAAAACAAGGAGGACGGCGCCTGGTCGATCCCCAAAGGAGAATACCGCGAAGGCGAAGATCCGCTCGAGGCTGCCAAGCGCGAATTCAGGGAAGAGACCGGTTACGCCGCCGGGGGAAACTTTATTGCGTTGTCGCCGGTGAGAATCAGCGGAAAGATCATCACCGCCTGGGCGTTTGAGGGCGATTGCGATGCGGGCCGCGTTGTCAGCAACACATTTGCCATGGAGTGGCCGCCGCACTCCGGCAGGCAGACCGAATTTCCAGAAGTCGACCGGGCGGGATGGTTTCCGTTGGATGCGGCCAGGCAGAAATTGTCCAGAGGCCAGGTGGCCTTGATCGATCAGCTCGAAAAAAAGTTGTCTTCCGCGGCGTAGCTGCACACTGAAATCGCCCCGACGGGTGGGCATCCTGGAGCCCGGCGACTTCTCCGGTGCCGGGAACCTTCTAATGAAAGGAGCAATCGATGCGCCGTCCAGTTCTACTGCTGTTGCATGGCGCGCTGGGATCCAGCACGCAATTTGAACCCCTGGTGGATCTGATCGGGGATCGCATCGCGACGCATACCCTCGATTTCGAAGGCCACGGGGCATCTCCTTTGAGGCGACGCCCCTGCCGAATGGAGTACTTCGCAGAGAATGTAATCGACTACCTGAACGCCAACAAACTGGCGGCGGTATCTATTTTCGGACACAGCATGGGGGGTCACGTGGGGATGTATCTGGCACGCTTTTTCCCGGAGCGGGTCCTCTCGGTATTCACCCTGGGAACCAAATTCGTCTGGAATCCCGAAATCGCTGCCAGGGAGGCAGAGTTGATGCTTCCGGAAAAAATTGCGCAGAAGGTGCCGCATTTCGCCCGCCTGCTGCAGCAAAGACATGCCGCCGCGGGCTGGGAAGCGCTTCTGGGCAAGCTGCGCGAAATGCAGCTCCATGTCGGACAGCACAACAGTCTGCCGGATGCCGACATTCGCGCTGTCGGCCAAAGGGTGCGCATCGGTCTGGGCGATCGGGACAATACCTCCAGCATCGAAGAAAGCGTGCATGTCTATCGTTTGCTCTCCAAGGGAGAACTGCAGATTTTTCCGAATACCGCCCACCCGATAGAGAAGGTGCCGTTGGAATATCTGGCCGCTGCGCTGATCGATTTTGCCGGTTAAATCGACCGGCGGCAATTTACATTCCTGCGGGGCGGCGCAGCATGGCCACCACGTCCTCCGGTCCGGGGATCACCGCCCGTCCACCTTCTGCAGAAAGGCGATCATCACCCGATTGCATGCCTCGGGTTGTTCGATCAGGACCTGGTGGCCGCCGCCGGGTATAACGACCTGTTCGGATCGAGGAATGCGCTCGGCCAGAAGCACGGAATTGAGCGGCGGCACCACCATGTCCTCCGATCCGGTGAGAACCAGCGTTCGGGCTTCGATCCGGTGCAGCCGATCGCACGCATCGTGTCCCTGGACCGCCTCCCACTGTTTCCGCAATACGTCCGGTTCAACCGGGTTCTTCATCGATACCGCCACGTATTCTTGAATGACCTGCAGCTTTTCAACCATTACCTGGCGGGCGAATAGATAGGAGAATACTTTCATGCGGGCCTCCTGACTGCCCTCATCCACCAGACGTTGAAACGCTTCGATCACCTCTTCGGCGGCCCGCACGAATTGTTCGCCGCCGCAATGGGTCACCGCCAGGATCAAGCCGTTCACCCGCCGCGGGTGCCGGATGGCCAATTCCTGAGCGATCATGCCGCCCAGTGAAAGCCCCAGCACATGCGCCCGATCGATATCGAGGGCATTCAGCAGCCCGATCGTATCCTCGGCCATGTCATGGATGCTGAACGGTCCGCCTGGATCACTGGACCGGGCGACACCCCGATTGTCAAAGGTAATGACGCGATAGTGCCGCGATAAATACGGTACCTGCGCATACCAGTGATCGGCACTGCTGCCAAAACCTCGGATCAGTATCAGCGGATCGCCTTGTCCATGGGATTCGTAATAGATCCGGCGGCCGTCTTGCACGATTTCAGGCATTGTCGCCTCCTGCTTTTTTGCCAATCTAAGCATTGGCGGCTGTTTAAAAACATCTGCCGGCGTCAGGCGGGCCCGCGCGGCACAACATGGCGGCGCCGAGATGACGTGTTTCACCGCCTGCCGGCTCGTGGTGCATTGGCTGCCTTTGATTCGCCGGGTGCCGCCGGCTGGCGGAACCATTCCTGAAACACTATACCAGAAACAATAGCCAGCGGTGTCAATATTGTCAGGTGCGGCGCTTCGCGCTATCGGGCCACGCGCTTCTCCCCTGCTGCCCGTTTCGTCGGCGGGTGAGGGGCAGCGCACTGCGGGCTCGCCACTGAACGCCAGGTCGCTCTTGGTCCGATGCGCGCTCGATTGGCTTCAGCAACGGCACTAGCCGAAGCGCCTTAAATGCCCTTAAAACGATTGACGCCGCAATACCCCTGCACCATACTGAATCATTAGAGAAAGCCCTCGCCGATCGACGGGAGGTGCTCCATGGAAAAAGAGAAGAAACTCAGATCCCCTGACGCCGTGATCGGACGGATCCGGCCGGGGTCCCGCGTTTTCCTCTCCACCGGAGCGGCCGAGCCGCGTACGCTGGTCAAATACCTGATGGCGGATCACGGCGCCAACTTGCAAGACCTCGAGCTTATCCAGATTGTCAGCTATGCGGATGCGATCTCCCTGGCCAACCTGCAAAGTCAAAAATTCCGGCTAAAGACCTTTTATTCCGGCTGGATTGCCGACGATGCCATTACCGAGGGACAAGTCGATTTGATCCCCTGCCCGCTTGCCCGCGTCCCGGGGCTTATCGAAAGCGGCAAGGTGGCGGTGGATGTCGCTTTTGTACAGATCACGCCACCCGACAAAGACGGTTATTGCAGCCTGGGCATCGCGGTGGACGTCGCCCGCCTGGCGATTGAGAAATCAAGCTGGTCGGTGGGTGAAATAAACGAGCACATCCCCCGAACGTTCGGGGACACGTTCATTCATATTTCAGAATTCGACATGCTGGTGGACGCCGAGGAGCCCCCGGTATATTTTCCCGACTGGACGGTAACACCGGTTTCGTTTGCGATTGCGGAGCATATCGCGCAGCTTATCGACGACGGCAGCTGTATCGCCTTCTCCATCGGCCCCTTGTTCGTGGCGCTCAGTTCCAAGCTGACCGTCAAGCGCAATCTTGGCATTCACTCGCCCTTTTTCAGCGATGCGCTGATGCAGTTGGTGAAAAGCGGCGCCGTCTCCAACCGCAACAAAGAGCTGTTCAGGGGCAAATGCCTGACGTCTTATGCCTGCGGCACCGCCGAATTGCTGGCATGGCTCGACGAGAATCCGACTGTCGAATTCCAGCCGGTAGACAAAGTATTCGACCCGCTCTATATCGGCCGTAACCCTAATTTCGTGGCGGTGATTGCGGCCAAGAAAGTGGACATCACCGGGCGCATAGAACTGCCCATTGGTCGCGGCAACTTGAGTTCCGGACCGGCGGAGGTTTTCGCCTTCATCCAGGGGGCTCAGATATCAGAAGCTGGGTTCACGGTGTTCGGTTTGCCCAGCCGCGACGCCCGCTCGGAAGCCAATATCGTTTTTTCCATAGGCGAATTGAAAAACCGAATCGATTTTCGGGAAGCCGTCGATTTTGTAGTGACGGAATTCGGCGTGGCCAATCTCAAAGGTTTGACGCTTCGGGAGCGTGCCCAGGCAATGATCGAGATCGCGCATCCCGATGACCGTGCCGGTTTGATCGCCCAGGCCAAACAGGGAAAAATTCTTTACTCCGATCAGATTTACCTGGCGGTCAGCGCCGACCACGGCCCCCCGGATATCTGTGAGAAGAAAATTTTGAAGGACGGGCTCGAGATATGCTTCAGACCGATCAAGCCATCGGACGAAGAGGGCATGCGGCGGCTCTTCTACCGCTTTTCCGATGAATCGGTTTACTACCGCTACTTTGCACCTATCCGAGCCATGCCGCACACCCGGATGCAGGCGTATGTGAACGTCAACTGGAGCAACACCATGTCTCTGGTGGGCGTGGCCGGCAGACCCGGCAATGAGTGTATTCTCGCCGAGGGCCGCTACCTTCTGGATCCCACGGGGCAGTGGGCCGAAGTGGCCTTCGTGGTGGATGAAGAGTACCAGAACCTTGGATTGTCGACGCATCTTTTCGACCTGCTCATCCGGCACGCAACGCAAAAAGGCCTGCTGGGCTTTTACGCCGACGTGCTGACTTCCAACTTCGCGATGATGGCGGTGTTGCGTAAAAGCAGGCTGCCGATCATGATCGAGCCTGAAGACGGCGCCTATCACGTCAAAATGCCTTTACGCTTGCCTGTCAAGGCGCAGGGTGCACCAATGGGGTAATTTCGATGACGATGGAAGTACTTGGACTGTCTTCGGAGGACACGCCGATAACCGTTGACATCTTGCGACGTTTGTTTGAGCAGGCCGACATCGAGATCAACGGTTCCCGCCCCTGGGACATTCAGGTGCATGAACGGCGCTGGTATAAACGCGTCATCCAGGACAAGAACCTGGGACTGGGTGAGTCGTACGTGGACGGCTGGTGGGATTGCCAGCGCCTGGATGAAATGATCTGCCGAATACTGCGCAGCGGTCTCGAAGACAAGGTCCGCGGCAACTTTAAGTACCTGCTGCGGCTTCTACCGGCAGTCCTCTTTAACCTGCAATCCAAGAGGCGAGCGCGCATGATCGCCGACCGCCACTACGATTTGGGAAACGACCTGTTCTTTGCCTTTTTAGACCCTTACCGTCAATACAGCTGCGCGTACTTCAAGGGAACGGACGATCTTGCCCGCGCCCAACAGAACAAGCTGGCGCTTATCGCCGAAAAACTGAACCTCTCGGCCATGGATCGGGTGCTGGATATCGGCTGCGGTTGGGGCGGCCTTGCCCGATACATTGCCGAGCAGTTCGGCTGCGCTGTCACGGCGGTGAACATTTCCGGCGAGCAACTGCGTTTCGCCGCTAGCTGGTGCAAAGGGCTGCCCATCCAATTCAGGCTCTGCGATTACCGCGCCATCGAAGGCCGTTACGACAAAATAGTCTCCGTGGGCATGTTTGAGCATGTCGGCTGTAAAAATTACCGTACTTTCATGAAGACGGTTAACCGCTGTCTCAACGGCTATGGCAGCTTCCTGCTCCATACCATCGGCGGCAACACTTCGCGGACGGGCTGCGATCCATGGATCACCCGCTACATCTTCCCCAACAGCATGCTTCCCAGCACCGGCCAGGTCGCCCGGGCCGCGGAACAGCTTTTCGTGATCGAAGACTGGCATAATCTCGCCCCCCACTACGACCGTACCCTCATGGCATGGAACGATAATTTTCAGAGGTCCTGGCCGCGCCTGCGAACGACATATGACGCGCGCTTCAAGCGCATGTGGGAATATTACCTGCTCTCCTGCGCCGGGGCTTTTCGGGCCCGCAGCATACAAGTATGGCAGATCCTGATGACACCCCACGGCAGCGGGAGGTCGCGGCCGCCTCAGAGAAGATGATTGGTCCGGAACGCCAATGTGACTAACGGCTTTCAGCTCTGATTTTCAATTCCACCGGTCAATGTCGGGGCTCTCAAAATATAGTGCTGCAAGTATTTACATTCCCAAGGGCCTTGAGAAATTCTGTTCTTTGGCGAACTCTGTTCGCATTGCCAAAAACGTTGCACCACCTGGTTGTCGTTTCATCACCGTCCAGACCGGTAAAAAGGGGAAGAACATTGTTTGCCAGGGATTTTATGGACACCCGGTTTCACACCCTTCATCCTTGGCACAACATTGCTGAGGCGGTCTCGGCCTTTCAAAAGGCGTCCGAAAGCGAAGGCAAGAAAATCTTCGGCATGATGGTCACCGACGATGAGGACCGGCTGGTCGGCATGCTTTCCATGTACGACGTACTGAATTACGTGCAGCCCAAGCATGTGGCCATATTGGGAGAAATCGAGGACCTGGATCCAGCGCAAGCGTACCGGAATCGGCTGAAAACAATCCGATCCATTCTCGTCGATGACATCATGACCACCGACGTCATCACCGTGCGTCCGGACACCCACCTGATGGTCATTGCCGAAATCATGCTCAAGAAACATGTCCGCCGGTTGCCGGTGGTCAGCGACCAGGCGGTGGTGGGCATCGTCTACGTTTCGGACGTTTTCTATCGGCTGATGGGCATGTTTTCCGCGGCCCCTGACTGACCGAGCTTCAGCTATCCAACTGGGTCCGCCGACGTACGGAGAAACGATAGAGATGCCCGTTGTCAGAACAAAAGGTGTATTCAGCGGCATTCCCGTCAGCAGCGCCATGCGGCGGCAGGTGGTCAGCCTCCCCCTTACGGCGAATATCGCACAGGGAATCCGCATGATGATCCGGTACAAGGCCAATGCCGTGCTGATCACCGATAACGGCATACCTTGCGGTGTGGTATCAAAAACAGACCTTTTGAGCGCCTTCTATGTTGAACTGCCGACGGAAACTTCGCTGGACGAAGTGATGGGCAGCCAACCGATCGCCTGTTTCCCGGACGATCCACTGGAGGACGCGTTGGAGATCATGGAGGCCGCCGGCGTGCACCGGCTATACGTGACCGGTGCAAACCGGGAGGAGGTGATCGGCACAGTCTCCTATTCGGAAATCGTCGGACTGCTCTATCGGTACTGCAGGGCCTGTGAACGCGGAACCGCAAAAAGGCGGGTAGAGCGGTCCGGGTTCGATCCATCGGCACGTTTGACTGTAAAGGAAGTGATGACAAAGGAAGTGTGGGCTTGCCGGGACAACGATCCGCTCTCCACGATCGTCGAAACCCTTTGCGCCCATCAAATGGGTGCCGTGCTCATTCAGGATGAGGCCCGCACCGCCGCCGGCGTCATATCGAAAACCGATCTCATCATCGCCTACCACCATAACGTACCCCCGGAAACCGAGGCACGAAAAATCATGCGCACACCGGTCCATTCCGTGTCGGCCGATGCGACATTATCCACGGCCATCCAGCAGATGTTGATCGGGGATGTACAGCGCCTTTTCGTTCATCGCGATGCGTCCAGCCCCGGGCTTGTCATCGGTGTGCTGGCACTCTCCGATTCGGCCCGCTTTCGTTCAGGCTCGTGCCGCGCCTGCACCGCTGGACGGATGTTAACGTGATCATGCCCAATCTGCGCTGGTCGAAAAATAGTCGTATGGGACGGTTGATCGCCAAAAGATCTCTGGAGGCGTTTCGGTCCGCTCCCGCACGTCAGCGCCGCCCCCCCCGACCTCCATCTGACCCGGGTGAATGTCATTGGATCAAAGGCTTGCGGCCCAAAGTTGGGTGAGGAGAATGCAATGCGCTCTGAATCGTTTGCTAATCGCGTGGCAGCCGACAGCGCGATCCTGGCCGCCGTTCTGGCCTGTGCGCTCTGCGGACGCCTGTCCTGGACAAAAAGCGAGATCGCCAAGGAAGCAATGTGGGGGGGACTTCAACTTATGGACTACCGGCAAACCATGCAGACGGCGCGCAACCCCGATCGTTTCCGGGAGTTGAATCCTTTCCTGGGCGAACACCCGAGCCAGGGCGAGGTCAGCGCCTGGTTTATGGGCTGGGCCTTTTGGCATCCCGTGATCACCGACGCTCTGCCGAGAGAAAAAACAATTCTGGGTTCCAGGATCAAGCCGCGCGACTTGTGGCAGAATCTCAGCCTGGCGGTGTCCGGGGCGTGTGTGATCAACAACTTCAGTGTTGGGTTGAGCGGAACGCATGCCGAGGAACATTCGCAGCGTCAATGCTGACGGCAACCGCCGCCCCGGCACCGGTCGGATCCGCTCCCGCGATCAGATCTCGTAGCAGGCCTGGATCTCGCCGAAATAAAGGGTGTGATAATCCTTTTCCGTATAGAGCGGGTCATAATCGCGGGTCAACCGCGCCGGGTCTATCGCGTCCCTGTAAACGATACGGCACTCGAAGTGAATCCCGGGAACCTGAATTATCGGTGAGCCGATGCGTTGACCTGGTGCCGTCTTCAGTCCACATGTCTGGAATTTGTCCATGTCACGGCCGGACTTTGTCCCGCAAAAAGCGATTTCCTTTTTCATGTCGCCGGTCGGAACGCTGACGCTGAAGTCGGTGGCCTTTTCGATAAGAGTGAAGGTATGCCGCGAGTTTCGCACCATCACCATCATGACCGGTTTTTTCCAGGCGATGCCTATCGTGGCCCAGCCGATCGTCATGGTATTGAGCCCCTCCCCGGCTCTGACCGTGAGGAAAGCCCCCTGCTGAATCTGTTTCATCACGGTTTCGTAAACCGCCATGTAATCGACGTCGCGCATATCCTTTGACCTCCTGAGGTGTTTTCATCTTGAAGGGTTGCTCGCCGCCCGCCCTGAAGCAGGGCTGCGCCCATGATCGTGCCCGGGATCTGTTTAACCACTTTCAGCGCCGGCTTTCAAGCCGTGCTGAAAGGCACCCGTTTCCCTGACATTGTCACCCTGTAGAGCCCCCCACCATCTTTCGCTTGCCCTTGCCGCGAGGCTCCGAACCGGCAAGTCCGGCTTTTGACCCGTGCAGGAGCAGGCCCGCGGATCGGGGTAACCCGCATGCAGGCGCGGCTTTCGGCCGCGCATTATAATTCCTTGACAAGCGCCGCTCCTCCACTTTTATAAGAGGATTCTTATTTCTGCAAAAGGAGATGCCCCATGGCAAAAAATTTCAGGATCGCCGTCCTCTCAGGCGACGGCATTGGCCCGGAAGTGATGACTGAAGCGCTCAAGGTGCTCGACGCAATTGAAAAGAAATATGACGCCAGGTTCGTCCGTACCCACGCCAATGTCGGGGGTGCCGGCATCGACCATGAAGGAAAAGCCTTGCCGCAGACCACCATCGACATCTGCAAAGCGAGCGAGGCCATACTATTCGGTTCGGTGGGTGGTCCCAAATGGGACAGCCTTCCCCCGGACGAGCGACCTGAGCGCGGCGCCCTCCTGCCCCTTCGCAAAATCTTTGGTCTCTACGCCAACTTGCGCCCGGCAATCATTTTTCGGTCATTGATCGGCGCTTCGTCGTTGAAAGAAGCGGTCATCAGCGGCGGTTTGAATATCCTGGTGATCCGCGAACTGACCGGTGGCATCTACTTTGCGCAGCCGAAAGGGATCCAGGGCCAGGGACGCGAGCGGATCGGTTTCGACACCTTGCGGTACAGCGTGCCCGAAATCGAGCGCATCTCCCACGTTGCCTTCAAAGCGGCCCGCAAGCGCAACAAGAAAGTATGCTCGATCGACAAGGCCAACGTCCTTTCATCTTCGGTGCTGTGGCGCGACGTCGTCAACGGCATCGCCGAGCAATACCCGGATATTGAACTGACCCACATGTACGTGGACAACGCGGCGATGCAGTTGCTGCGCTGGCCGAAGCAGTTCGACGTCGTTCTGTGCGAAAACATGTTCGGCGACATCCTCTCCGA
>DDYQ01000176.1 GCA_002348005.1 Desulfobacteraceae bacterium UBA2230
GGTCATCTCGAACTGCGTGATCAACTTATCGGTCGACAAAGCGCAGGTGTTCCGCGAGATTTTCCGGGTCCTCAAACCGGGCGGCCGCATGATGGTCTCGGATATCGTCCTGACCCGGGAACTTCCCGCAGCCGTGCAGAAATCGGTGGCGGCGTACACCAGTTGCGTGGCCGGCGCCATGACCCGCGATGACTATCTGCAGGCGATCCGGGCCGCCGCCTTTGGGCACGTCGACATCCTGGCGGAAAGCGGGGTGCCGATCGATCTGTGGGCCGATTACCCCATTCCGGTCAACCCGCACAGCGAAGAGAAGATATCCAACGAGCTGATCGAAGAAGTGCTCGGAAAGGTAATCAGCGCCAAAGTGTATGCGGAAAAACAGAAGTAAAGCAGGGGAGAATCCTATGGGGGCAGTCGGGACAGCAGTTCTGCCGCCAGACCGTTGCGGTTCGCCCGGGTGACCTGAACCATCAGCACATCGGGGCGCGTGTTGACCGCCTCGATCACCGTCGTCTTTCCGCAGCCGGGCGGACCGGTCAGGAGAATATTCTTCTGTCTCGTGTCGCGCACTAACCGAGCATCAAAAAAGCGTAGCGGTCCATTTTCTGGAGATAGTCGGTGCGCACATTGATTTCGAACCCATACCGGCGAACGGTCGAGTAGACGTCCACGGCCATGGCCTCGGGTGCGGGGCGCGCCATGCGCGGCTGGGCACAGGTTACGCGTCGGCCGCTGCACTCCTTGCAGAACCCGCAGGAATCCATGAAGAGCAGGAAGGCGCGCTCGAAGCCGGCCAGAAACACCGCGCGCTCCAGCTTGAGCAGCTTGGCGTTGATTCTGGCCGACCAGGCATGCCGGTCTTCAGGCTTGTCCATTCGGCCCTCGAAGTGCAGAACGAGGGCGTCGCCGTATTCCCTGAAAAAACGCTCGCACTCGGCCACAGGGGGCGTGTTGGGCGGACAGGCGCCGCCGCGGCCGTATTCACCGCAGCCGAACATGCACTTCATGCGCACCCACTGGGCCACGACGATGTCCTTGGGGTCGATCCATTTGTAGTCGAGATACCCGTGGGTCTGCAGGATCTGATCGATTTGCGTGTGCTGCTCCGGATTCAATCCCATCTGTTGTCCTTTCCTGCTTTGATTTACGCCGGTGCTTGCCGAAGATATAAAAGGGATTACGATAGTCACACAACCCAATGCGAGGAAATGTATGAACGCGCTGATCCATGACGATGTCTATTCCTGGGATGGGTTCGGGGGCAGATATCAGCTGGCCGCCGGGAAGTGCCGGCTGCGCATTTTCGATCTGGGCCGCGCGCAAGGCGGCAATCTGACCCAGCTCAAACCCCATGTGGTGGTCGTGTCGGACCTGCCGGACGACACTCCCCCGATCAAGAAGGTTTCGGTGCGCAGCTGCGCCAGCCATATCGCCACCTGCGTGGCGCGCGACTTCAGGATCGATCCGCATCGCATGATCTTTGTGGAGTATTATCCCGCCTCCACCTATGGGGTGCGGTCCGAACACACCATTCCCGCCAAATTGGAGATGATCGAGTTCCAGTGGCACGCCGACAAGGCCCTGCACCCCAAGTGGCGGCCGCTGGCGCCGCCGCTGCTGAAGACACTTGCGGGGCTGATTGCGGAATCCGAGCGCCGCTGATCTTCAACGCCCAGGAGGCCTGAAAAGCGCGGA
The DNA here is from genome assembly GCA_002348005.1 of Desulfobacteraceae bacterium UBA2230. Next base: position 1,696 of record DDYQ01000176.1, read on the forward strand.
TCCCAGGCGAATAGTAGAAGCGTGCCCGAATTCCGGGGGGCTCGGGCGTGCTTCCTGTACGCCGCAGCGGCCGGCGATCATGCGCACAGGGTCTGGCCCCTTTTCAGCGTCGTCAGAACTTCAGATAGACGGTCCGGGTGATCTCGCTGTCCTGCTCTTTCAACTGCAGGCGCAGTTGTTTGGCCGATTTGGCCTCGCCCGGGAAAAAGATGACGCCGTGGGCCAGATCGCCGGGCTGAATGGCCTTGTTCGCGAGCGATTTATCACGCAGATCTTTGGTGATGGCCGACCGGGCGTCGTTGCTCATTCCTCCCTTGGTGCCGCCCAATACGGCGCCGCCGGCCGCGCCTACGGCCGCGCCTTTGCCGATCGCCGAGCCGACATCCTCACCCGTGACGATGCCGATGGCCGCGCCGATGATACTGCCCGCCGCGGCGCCCAGAAAGCCGCCGTAGGCGCCCTCTTTGAAAATCTGTTTGGTCTGGGCATATTTGGTGGCGCGTTCATAGGCAAAGCGGTCGGTGAGGATGGGCCACAGGTTGCCCTCGCTGTCTTCCAGGAAAGTCTGGGCGGGGTTGATTACCAGCGGTTTGGACCCCCGGTTGTCGAAAACCACCTGCACCGGCAGCATACCGGCACCGCGGATGTCGAACCCGAAGGCTTCCCTGGCGGCCTGCGGATCGGCGAAGGCCTGCGCCCCCACCTGGGTGTCGAATGCTTCAACGGTATTCTGGTAGGTCTCCGGCGTCTTGAAGGCCAGCGGCCGGGCTTTGTAGGTGGTTCCACAACCGGTTAAGATCAGCAACAGCACCACGCTGAGTGCTCCTATCGCACGCTTCATGAGTCGTTCTCCTTCCGGCAGCCGCACACCTGCCGAAGTTTCGGTTTAATACTGAAAAATGGTCTGATGGATTTGTATTGTAATTGCTGGCCGGCCGAAAAACAAGATGCCGAAGGCTTCGGACGCTCCAATCCGGGCTTGCCCCGCAGGGCTTTTCGCGGCATGATAGGCGGAAACACTCGGCGCACCCGCGTCATTCAACCATCGAACAAGGACCGCCATGCGATTCAGACCCTGCATCGATCTGCACAACGGACGCGTCAAACAGATTGTCGGCGGCACCCTGTCCGACGCACCCGGGCGCGGTCCGCGGACCAATTTCGAAGCCGATCAGCCGGCCGAATGGTTCGCCGCCCTCTATCGCCGCGACAATCTCAGCGGCGGCCACGTCATTCAACTGGGTCCCGGCAACGAAGCGGCGGCCCGCGCCGCTCTGGGGGCCTGGCCGGGAGGCCTGCAGATCGGCGGCGGCATCACCATCGACAATGCCGCCCAGTGGATCGATGCCGGCGCTCAAGCCGTGATCGTCACCTCCTGGGTTTTTCATCGCGGCTCGATCGACCGGACGCGCCTCGCGGCGCTGACCCGGCGGGTGGGCCGCGAGCGACTGGTGTTGGACCTGAGCTGTCGCCGCAAGGACGACGGCTATTACATCGTGACCGATCGCTGGCAGACCTTCACGCAGGAACGCGTCCAGCCCGCTCTGCTGGACGCTCTGGCCGGGTATTGCGCCGAGTACCTGATCCATGCGGTGGACGTAGAGGGCCTCTGCCGCGGGATCGAGAGCGAACTGGTGCACTTCCTGGGCAGCTGGGAAGGTTTGCCGATCACGTATGCCGGGGGAATCCGCAGCCTGGCGGATCTTGAGGAGATTGAGCGCCTCGGGGGCGGGCGCATCGATTTCACGGTGGGCAGTGCGCTGGACATTTTCGGCGGCAGCGGATTGAGCTATGCCGAACTGGTTCGCCGCTTCGGCCCCGCCGCCGTCAAAGCGCCGGAAACGGCTTGATCGCTGTGATCCACCGGACATGGTCACCAATGTGAACAGGGTTTCAAAATTTGCACACCCGAACCGAGGCAGGGCGCGGGTGATCGGTTCCGGGGCTTGAAATTATAGGTAAAAGACAAGTCCTGCGACGCCGTCCGCATGGTACGATCCCTGCATTGCCGAACTGAACCGCCGCGCGTCCGGCCGTGAGGCCTGGGGCGCGGTCCAATTTTTTTGAAGGAGGCTTGAATGTATTCGCGGAGTATTCGATTGATTGCATTGACTATCTGTACGCTGTTTGCCGTGACTGCCTGTTCCACTGTAAATCCCTATACCCAGGAGAAGCAGGTCAGCAAGGGCGCCATCGGCGCAGGCGTGGGCGCCGCCGGAGGCGCGGTGATCGGCGCACTGACCACCAACAGCAAGAACCGTCAGCGCAACGCGCTGATCGGCGCGGGTGTGGGCGCGCTGGCGGGCGGCGGAATCGGCTATTACATGGACGTCCAGGAAGCCAAGCTGCGCCAGCGCCTTCAGAATTCGGGCGTCAGCGTGACGCGCCAGGGCGATCAGATCATGCTCAACATGCCGGGCAACATCACTTTCCCCACCGGCTCGGCCGACATCAATGCCGGCTTTTACGAAACGCTCAACTCCGTGACCCTGGTCCTCAAGGAGTATGACAAAACCACCGTGGATGTGATCGGGCACACCGACAACGTGGGCGGCGATCAGTTCAACCAGGACCTTTCCGAACGGCGTGCACGCAGTGTGGCCGAATACCTCGCCAGCCAGGGGGTTTTGCCGGCCCGCCTGCTGGTTGCCGGTCGTGGTAAAACGCAGCCGATCGCCTCCAACGATACCCCCGAAGGCCGCAGTCAGAACCGCCGGGTTGAAATTCAGATTTCACCGCTGACCGCTCAATAGCCTCAGCCGGATCGAACACGCTCATTTTTCCCCCCGGCCGCCCCCGCAGGTCAGTTGGAGGGTCGGGGGGACCGATCTGCCTTCAGCAGACCGGTTGCTTCTCTCCTGCATCTTAATTCTGATCCGTCATCACCAGTTTCATCCCCAGGGCGACGAAAAGGGCTGCAAATGATCGCTGCAGCCACTGGATCAGCTTCGGCGAGTTGACCACGTGACGGCGAAGGGCGTTTGCCGAGACGCCGTAGAGGATAAAGATTCCGAGGGTCATCGCCATGAAAACCGCGCCCAGAATGGACATCTGCAGGATGGCGGACGCGGCCTCGTGGGAAACAAAGAGGGGCAGGAAGGCCAGGAAGAATATCGACAGTTTCGGATTCAGGATATTGATCAGGAACCCCCTGAGGGCCGTCTTGCGCAGGTCGTTCGGCAGACCGGCCGCCCCGTCGAATTGAAGGGCACCGCCTTTGCGCCACATGGACCAGGCAAGATAAAGCAAGAAAAGGGCTCCGGTATATTTGACGACCTGAAACGCCAGGGCGCTCATGTGCAGAATGGCCGACAGCCCGAGGATGCTGGCCAGCAGGTGGGGAATGATACCGGCCGTACAGCCGCAGGCGGCGGCGAGGCTGGCTTTCCAGCCCGAGAAAAGGCCCGTGGACACCGTATACATCACCCCCGTTCCGGGCATCAGGACAACCACCAGCGAGGTCAGCAAAAATTCGGCACTCAACATCTCCACCTCCACTTCATCCGTCATGGTTTCATCCCGCAGCGACCTTTCGCGGGCAAGGGGCCGACCCGGCAAGGCGGTGCGCACCCGGGGCACGGCAGTCATCGGAAGCGCTGTCGAACCCGGCGACGGGGTTTCCCCCGATGAACGGCCGTCCCGATACACCGGGTCGATCCTGCGCGTTAACCTGCTTACGGCATTTTCGGTCGGCGGTCAAAACCGATTTTGCTGCTCGGTTCAGTTGAATTTTACCCGGACCGGCGCAGTTCGCGGTGACGGAAGCACTGGACCAGGTGATCGTTGACCACTCCGGCCGCCTGCAAGGTGGCGTAGCAGATGGTGGTGCCCGCAAAGGCAAAGCCCGCCTGCTTGAGCGCCTTGCTGACCGCATCGGACAAAGGCGTGGCGGCAGGAATATCGGCCAGAGTGCGCCAGCGGTTGTGGATCACGCGGCCCTGGCTGAACGACCAGGCGAAGCTGTCGAAGCTACCGTATTTTTCCTGGAGATCGAGAAATATTCCGGCGTTGCGGATCGCCGCACCTATTTTGAGGCGGTTGCGGATGATGGCCGCATTCCGGGCGGCGGCCTCGAAATGCGTGGCGGACATGCGGGCCACCTTTTGAGGATCGAATCCGAAAAATACCTTCCGAAAGGCGTCGCGTTTGTGCAGTACGGTGCGCCAGGAGAGTCCGGCCTGGAAGGCGTTGAGCACCATGAATTCGAACCAGCGCCGGTCATCGTGCACCGGCACGCCCCACTCCTCATCATGGTAGCGCCGCATGGCGGGGTCCTGGGTGGTCCAGTCGCAGCGCGGTTTATCGTCAGGTGGGATCGACATTCAGTACTCTCAGTAGCCCCGCTGGAAATCGACCGTGTGGCGCAGGGGCCGACCCTCTCGCCAGCGCCGGTAATTGTCGCAGAAGATCGGAACGGCATCCTCGGCAAAGCTTCTGCCCGCGTTGTGCGGCGTAATGAAGCAGTTGGGAAGCCCCCACAACGGGCTTTCCCGAGGCAGCGGCTCGCTTTCAAAAACGTCCAGGACCGCCGCACGGATACGGTGCCCCTGGAGCGCCGCGGCCAGATCGCTTTCCTTCACCGCGTTGCCGCGGCCCACATTGATCAGCACCGCAGACGGCTTCATGCGGCCAAGGGCGGCGGAATCGATCAGGCCGTCGGTGGCGGCGGTGCCGGGCAACACCAGGACAAGGTAGTCCGGCAGAGATAGAAACGTCTGGAACTGGTCGCCGCTGAAGACCCGATCGACATGCGGCACCGCTCCCGGGGTGCGTTTGCAGCCCACCACGCGCAGGCCGAAGTGGGCGGCTGTGGCGGCGATATGGCGGCCGATGTCCCCCAGTCCGCAAATCCCCAGGGTGAGCTCCGGGAGGCGCCGATAGGGCAGGTCGCGCCAGGCGCGTTCGGCCTGGTTGGCCCGCGCTTCGAAGAGATTGCGTTCCAGGGCCAGAAGATAGGCAAACACATACGCGCTCATCAGGGGACCGAAAACACCCTTGACGGCGGTGAGCACGTAATCGCGCCGCAGTCCGGGGGCGCACAGCGCCTCTACGCCCGCAAAGCTCGACTGCACCCATTCGAGGCGCCGCGCCGCCGGCAGCAGCGGGGCGATGCGACCTGGCTCGCCGAAGAAGATGTCGCATTCGGCCGCGGCGTCGCGGGCCTGCCGGCTGTTGCCGGCCGCGGCCAGTTCAAGGTCGGGAAGTGCGGCGGCCCGCAGCACTTCCAGATAACGGTCGTTGTTTCCAGTGGCCACCAGCAGGCGGTGCATCGCTCGACTTCCTTTCCTTCTCGGCAGGGCCGCTCCGGGCCGCTATGCCCGGTCGGGCGCAGCATCCGCATCCTTGGCCGGCGTCGGCGGCGTGATCCCGGAGACCTCAATCCGCCAGGGAAATATCCATGAACAGATAACCGCTCTCGGCAACGATCCGGCCGGGCTTCAGGCTGAGCCCGGCCGAGAAAAGCGGGCCGTCTTCCACCACCGTATGGTATTCACCCTTTTCTCCCGAGGCATCCACACCGGCCGCTTCCAGCTGCGCGATCACTTCCGGCGTCAGCCGGCGGCCTAAAAAACTGCGGTCCAGCACGTTTTCGCGCACGGCCACGATGCGGGCCCTGAATCCCAGGCGGATGAATTCGTCCAGCAGCTCCCGGCGCGGCCGCTGCCAGAGAGGTTCCTGAACCATCAGACCGGCCGCCCCGCAAACCCGCTGTACCCAGTCCAGATGTTCCTGCAGGTCGATGTCGCCGAAGACGCCGGCCCGGATACCCGCCTGATGGAATTGGGCCAATGCTGCCGAAAAATTGGCTTCGTAATCGCTCCAGCCGGTGGCCCGCAGCGTAAGGGGAAGATTCAGGGCCCCGGCCTGGGCGAACAGAAGCTCGGCTGGCAGACCGTGCGAACGGCTGCGCCGGCCGCCCTCGGTCATCATGGTCAGCAGGCCGCGTGGCCGTCCACCCCCATGGATGGCGTGGTAGAGCGCCAGGCAGGAATCCTTGCCGCCGCTCCAGGAACAGAAAAAGGGAATGCCTTCAAGGGTCATACGGGTCGCTTTCTGCAAGGTTCACTCTTCTATAGGCACAATCGAGAACGGCTTCAAGGCTTGAGAATTGAATTTCGCAGTGCGTGCAGGTGCCGATCGCCGCACACCTGGCGCAAGCGTCGATCCCGGGAATCCCAGTTTGCCTCCCCACTGGGTGCACCCGACCGATTTTCCTTGACATAATCGTCATCTCCCTGGATGGTGCTTTCCCAAATCCGGGCAGCCGCGCAGCGATGGTTGCCAACCCATTTAACTTGAAGGGTCTGAATTCCTGAAGCGGATCTTCTGTTGCATGCAGATGCCGAGTGACTGCGAGGAGAATAGTCCATGGGGTGCGAAACGGGGGGCATCGAACCGGCCGTCGTGGTCGTCCATAATATCGATCCGGCCTGGGAGGCGGACGATACCGCCGCCGTGTGGGAAACGGTTCAGCATCTGGTAGCGGCACTGAATTCCGAAGGCCACCGGGTTTTCGAGGTTCCGGTCACCGGTATGGACCTGGCCGCGGCGCTGGCGCCGTACGATCCCCGCGAGCACATCGTTTTCAACTGGTGTGAAGAGCTGCCCGGCCTCCCCCGCAGCGACGCGCAGGTGGTCAGCCAGCTTGAGCGGCTTGGCTACACCTATACCGGTTCCCCGCCTGACGTGTTGTCGCTGAGCTGGGACAAGGCCGCCGTTAAATCCCTGTTGACCGGGCATGCGGTGCCCACTCCCTTTGGAAGGGTGGTCCACGAAGATCGTGCGCAAGGCTGGGACCGCTTTCCGGCCATTGTCAAACCGGCCTTCGAGCACTGCAGCGTAGGAGTGGACAGCAATGCGGTGGTGCTGGATGCGCAGGCCCTGCATGAAAGAGTGGCCTATGTCAGGAACGCCTTCGCCCAACCGGTCCTGGTGGAAGAATTCATTGACGGCCGGGAATTTCATGTGACGCTCTGGGGCAACGGCCGCATCGAGATGCTGCCGCCGGCTGAAATGGACTTCAGCGCGTTTGCCGATGTGCGGGACCGTTTGTGCACCTTCGATTCCAAGTTCACCCCGGGTTCGCGGCATTACGAAGGGGTGGAGCTGCGAATACCGGCGTCCATGACCGAAGCGGAGCTTGCGGAGCTGCAGCGGACCTCTGAGGCGGCCTACCGCTGGGTGGGCTGCCGTGACTATGCGCGCCTCGACCTGCGGCTGCGTGACGAGATCTTTTACGTACTGGATATCAACCCCAACGCCGATATCAGCCCGGACACCAGTCTGGCCTATGCCGCGGAGGCGGCCGGCATGACCTACGGCGCATTTGCCAGCCGGCTCGTTCGCCTGGCCGCATCCCGGCGCCGCGGGCCATCCGCGGCAAGCGAGGCGTGTGTGTGAAGCCACTCGAGCAGGGCGGTCTGGACGGGCTGTGCGCCATCTACAGCATCGTCAACGCCGCCCGAATCATTTCGAACATCCGTAACGGCGAGGCGAAGCTATTGTTCCGCCGGATTCTGGAGCACCTGGAGCGGACCCGGGACCTGAGCCGGCTGCTCTCCGATGGCATCGGGCTGATCACCATCGGCGGCATTCTTCGCGATGTAGTGGGCGACCTGATTCCCTATCGCAGCATGCCTTACAAGAACCTGCCCCACACCCCTCTGGATGAATTCTGGAGCGGAATGACCCGTTTTCTGGAGTCCGGCGGCGAAAGGGCCATCCTGATCGGCATCGGGGGGTCCATGTGGGATCACTGGTCCATCGTGCGCGAGATTACGAACCGGCAGATCCGGTTCTTCGACTCCCACAAACTGCGCCAGTTCAACCGCACCCGCTGCACCACCACCCGCAGTACATCGCACCGGCCGCACATGTTATGCCCGACCCACACCTACTTTCTGTCGCGTGAACCGCATTAGGACCCATCAGTCCATGAACGGCGACAAATCCTTGTGTTTGCTCTTGATCCTGGCCAGGAGTTGATCGTAGTGGCGCATCCGGTGAATGGCGCGCAATACCAGAAACATTCCGAGCGCGACCAGGATCAGGTTCAATCCGATCAGGGGGATCATGAAGTGCAGAACTTTGTAAAAGTTATAATACTCGGAGGTGGCGATCAGAACGCTCAGCACGGAGAGCGGTAAGGCGAATACCGCGATTCCGGTCCGCATGACCGCCAGCGAAGTGCGTTTTTCGGCAAGAATCAACTGGGCCTCATTGATCGCCAGGGAATTGAGCAGGGGGGTGTTCGGTTCGATCGGAATGGGTTCCAGCAGCTCCTTCTTTTGTGTTCCGGGAGTTTTCATCCCGTCATGGTAAGCATGATCGTTGGGTGTGTCAGTCGTGGCGGGGCGTACGCGCGGCGACGGCTCACTGGAAGGCGCGCTGCCGTGAACCTTCTTCGATACCCATGTCGTTGACGGCGCGGTGATCGAGGGGAGGTTTTCCCGCGGCCGGGCTGCTGCGGCCGCTGCACCGGGCCCATCGTCCGCGATGCGCCTCCACAGGGGGCGATCGTTATGAGCGGTCACTCGGCGAGAACAGCCCCGGGGGCGGCAAAGCACTTGAAGCGCCGGAAGCGGGATGATAAAGGTTACAATCGGTACAGCCGCCTGGCGGCTGACCGATGCACCGGACGCGCCGCCCCGGCGGCGCAAATCATCTTCCGGGCGCTTTCAGAGGTTATTCCGTGATCTCCATACAGACCATGTGGCGCAACCACCTTCAGGAACACCGCAATCTTTTCATCCTGATCATCATCGGACTGGTGCTGCTCGAAATCGAACTTTTCGCCATGGCGGCCGTGAAATCGGGGCGCGAGACGCGGCTGCAGATATCGGACGCTCAGGGCCGGAGCGTTTATTCGGTCAGCGGCACGCATCTCGACCCGCACCAGAAAGCCGACTTCGAGCGCACCTTCGGCCCCCTGGCCGAACACCGCGTCGAAGTGGTGACCCGGGAACGGCCTTTCCCGCTGCGGCCCTGGTTGGCAGCGGCAATCGGATTGCCTGTAGGCGCGGTTCTGCTGCTCGCATTTTTCGCCAAAGCCTACGAGGTAATATTTCTGCGCGGCGAACCGGCAGCGCATGTTGCAGCCGCAGACGCCGGGGAGCCCGCCGGGCGTCTTTCGCGCGTGCTGTGGCGCATCAGCCGGCTCAACATTTTTATCATCGGCGGAATGGTTTTCCTGCTGGCCTTCGGAATCTGGGCCCTGCCGCAATTGCTGACCGAACTGGGCCGTTACGGCGTGGAGACGGTCGCGCGCTACAAATGGGCGGTGTTGGGGGGGCTGGCCACATTTCTGGGCCTGGTGGTCTGGATTGTCTACCTGCGCTATCTGCTGGCTGGCAAAGCGATCGAAGGGCAAATCGAGGTGGAGAAGTACCGAATGCAGCTTGAAATGGCCGCGCGACCCGCGCTGGCCGGCCTCCCGCTGCTGAACGGAAGCCGTGAGCTTCCGCGCATTGTCGACGCCTGCGCCGAACCCGAGCCCGAAGTCCCCGAACGCCGCAATTAGAAAATCCGCGCCCCGAGGGGGGCGCGGAGCGTCCCGCAACCTAATCCAGAACCTCTTCGATCCATTCGATGGCCGCGATCATGTTGGGGAACCCTGTGGTGGTCAGGGCCAGCAGAACGGCCTGAATGATCTCTTCGCGCGTGGCGCCGGTATCCAAGGCCTTGCGCGTGTGCGACATGACGCCGCCGCGCGAGTTGGCTCCGATGGCGATGCCCAGCTTAACCAGGTTTTGGGTCTTTTCATCCAACGGACCTGCCTTCCGGCAGGCTACGCCCAGTTTTTCGTAGGTCTGGAAGACATCCGGGTGCTGCTTCATGAAATTTTCATATACCTTGGGCAGATACATGCGGAACTCCTTTCGTTTGAAGTCATCGTTATGAGCAGCATAATGCATAAAGCGGCACTTGAGAATGGGTTTATTTGCGCTCCAGAGATCGAAAGGGCGGACAGCCGTGTGTTGCGGACCGCCAGGGGCCGGAAAATTCCCGTTCGTCCGGCAGGCGATTTTCGGCAAGTGTCCGGTGAGCAGGCACGTCGTCCGTTCTTCAGCAGTATAGTTCCGCGGGCCGCGCACGCACGTCGAAGGGGATACCCCCCTGGCTCAGGCCCATCCGCTGCGCAGCCAGGCGGCCCAGTCCGGGCGTCCGTTGGCCTCCGCGGTGCGGGCGGCTGCTTGCCAGTCGTAAGGTACGGCGACCCGCTCGATGCGCCAGCCGGCCGCGCACGGCGCGATGATGCTGTAGCGCGCATGCGGAGAGCCGGACCGCATGACGTGAGCGCAGGGCAGGTCGTCGCTGTAGGCCGGCAATCCCACGCTGCCGGGATCGACGATCAGACGGCCGTCGGGCAGGAGCACCTCCGCGGGAACATGGTCGTGGCCGCAGAGCATGACCGGGCAGGAAACCGTGTCGGCCGCCCGGGCGATCGCTTCGGGCGACCGGCGCAGGGCACCCGTGGGACCGACATCCCAGAGCAGATAGGCGCTGTCGTCATCAGGCGAAGCATGAAACAGGCCGAGGCCGTCGTCCAGGATCAATCCGAAGGGCAGCCTCTCCAGCCAGCGGCGGTGTTCGGGCCGCAACAGCGAGCGGACCCATGTGAGGGTGGGTGGATCGGACCTCGCCGCAGCCCGGAGGATCACGCGGTCCTGATTGCCGCGCACCGTGGGCATGGGGTTGGCCAGCAGCAGATCGGCCGTGCCGGCCGGATCCAGCGGACCATACAGGGCATCGCCCAGATTGACGAGCCGGTCGATCCTCCGGCGTCGGATATCTTCCAGTACCGCCGCAACAGCCCAGCGGTTGCCATGGAGATCGGATATGACGGCCGTACGCCTTGGGGAGGCCATGGGCATGCCGGACCTCAATGAGAGTTTCGGGTGGAGGGCCGAGTACACCGAAACAATAGTGTGTCGGCCTCCTGTATTCTTTTCTTTACCTGAAAGCGGGGCCGGATAAAAGCGTATACGGGTTGGGGCAGCCCTAAATCAGGTGGGGAGGGCATAGGCCGGTATTGGCGCTGCGTTTAAACTACCGCGCGTCTGACTCCGGACAGCCGTCCGGCTGCTCCTGACGCGCGGGAGAGGGGGATGCATTGCACACGAGCTTTGGTTCCGCCGAGCGCATATTGCTTTGCCTGCACTATGGAATCGGCGATGTGGTCATGCAGCTGCCCGTTCTCAGGGCGCTGCGGCGGCGCCTCCCCCATGTCCGCATCACCGCACTGGGCGCTCGACCGGCGGTTCAGTTGCTGGCCGACGACGATTGTGTGGATTCTGCGAAAAGTATTCAGGAGTGGGGTCTGGGGCACTGGTATGACGAGGGTACGGCGCGCATCAAAGCCGCGGTCGCGGCATGGCTTCGCGAGGAGCGGTTCGATCTGGTCCTGGATGGGTCGCATGCCGTACGTGCATTCAGGCAAGTCATCAGGGCCGGTCGCTACACCATCCTCGACTCCGATCCCAGCCGTCATGTTGCCACCCTGGGATCGGGGGCCGCTGCAATGTGTGCCGCCGTAAAAGAGGATTGGGGATTGACGGTGGACGGTGCCTGCCGACCCCGGATCCGTATCGGCTNNACGGGCCCGGCAACTGCGGAGCCGTCACCATCCTGCCGCCCGAACCGTGATCGGCCTCTCGCCGGTGGCCTCTTCTCCACTGAAGCGCTGGCCTGTCGAGCGGTTGGCGGCAGTCGCCGGGGCGCTGATCCGTAAAATGAACTGCGGCGTCATCATATTCGGCGGGCACCAGCGGACGCCGGGCGATCAATTGGCCCGGCAGATAGCGCAGCATACGAGCGTCACCACGCTGCACACCGTGCACTTGCTGCACGCCGCGGCCCTGATGCGGCATTGCGAACTCCTGATCTGCAACGATACCGGTCTGATGCACATGGCTGCGGCGGTCGGTACGCCGGCGGCGGCGCTTTTCGGTCCCAGCAGCGCCGCCATTTATCTTCCGCCGGCCCCCAATGTCCGTGCGCTGACCAGCGAAGTGCCTTGCCCCTACCGAAGAACCCAGTCTCTGGGTCCCTCGGATTGCATTTTGAAAGGACGCTGTCTGATCGGTGTGCGCAGCTGCATTGACGCCATTTCCGCAGCGCATGTCGAGGCGGTTGCCTGCCGTTTGATCGGGACCGCTGTCAGGGAGCAGGAATCGTGAAGCCCGATTACAACGGCGTGATGAATCTTGCCGACCTGGAAACGCCTTTTTTCCGCCGTACAGTGGCACAAATGGAACGTCTGCTGGCCGGCGCGCCCTCCCTGTACCTGCACCCCAGCAAACGCTGGGAGTACCCCTGGGCCCTGCGGCGCGCGCGGCTTGCGCCGGGCAGCCGCGTTCTGGACGGCGGCTGCGGCGCCTCGATTTTCCCGCTTTTCCTGCAGCAGCTCAGGTGCCGCGTCGCGGCCCTCGATCCGCAACCGCCCGCACCGCTCGACGCAATCCAGTATATTTGCGGAGAACTGCAGCAATTGCCCTTTGCCGCGGAGAGCTTCGATGCCGTTTTTTGCATTTCGGTGATCGAGCACTTGCCGGTGGACGCCATGCCGCGTGCACTCCATGAACTGGCGCGCGTGCTCAAGCCGGAGGGGCGGCTGCTGCTGACCACCGATTTCGGCCGCCGGCGGGGAGAGGAGATGTGGTACCGGGGGCCGGGTCCAACCTTTCGGGTCGACTGGAACATCTTCGATCAAAAGAGCTTCGAGCACCTGATCGGGCAGGCGGACGACCTGGAGATGGACGGCGAACTCGAGCTTGCGGTTGACTGGAGGCGCATGCGGCCACTGATGCGGCGCTTCCACGGGTATCCCTACACGTCGCTCGCCGCGGCCTTTCGCAAACGTCAATCGCGATGACCGGGCTCCGGGCAGGCTTCCATGGAGAGCTGTTCGTCCTGTGGAATTGACTGGCACTCTTTGAAAATGCGCGCCGTGCAGTTTCGACAGACCTGCAGGTCCAGCGATGGAAAGATCGAGGCGATGGCGTCGTATTCGGTCGTGTAAAAACGATCGCGTCCGATGTGCTGAATGAATTCGCCGTGCTCCAGAAATTGATAAACATCGCTGTTGATTCGGCACAGGTAGAGTCTTTTGCCTAATTTTAACCGCCGCTGGCTTTCCTGGACCAGCAGCATGGCGCCGGACACATCGATGAAGTTGATGCCATGGCCGATAATCAGAAGGTGCCGGGGATCATCGGCGTCGACCGCCTCGATCACCTCGGAAACATGATTGGCCGCTCCGAAGAATAACGTTCCGTTGATGCGCACCATTTTTAACTGGGGGCATTCGGCGAGCCCGTGTTCCTTGACTTCTCCGAGCCGCCGGCGTGCATCGCTGGGGTCCGGCGCCAGTTCGGTGACCTGGGGGTGGGAGGTGCGTGTCAGGTAAATCGCCAGCGAGAGCAAGACACCGGTATATATCGCGAATTCTATCTGGAAAAAGAGTGTTCCCAGGAAGGTGGTCAGCAGGACCAGGGTTTCGCCCCGGCTGCTCTTGAATATCTCCCGGATGTGCTGCAGGTCGATCAGCTTGAAGGCGACCACCAGCACGACCCCGCCGATGGCGGGCAGCGGCAGCCAGGCGGTCAGAGGGGCGATCAGCAGGATGATGCCGGCAAGGAAAAGGGCCGACAAGATGCTGGCCAGTGGGCTTCGCGCACCGGCATCGTAGTTTACGCCGGAGCGGGTAAAGGAGCCGGAGCTGGCATAGCTGGAGAAAAAACTGCCAACGATGTTGGAGAGCCCCTGTCCGATGAATTCCTGGTTGCCGTCGATCTGCTGGTGCGAACGGGTGGTAATGGATCGGG